>JAOABV010000015.1:0-22077 GCA_026418155.1 candidate division WOR-3 bacterium
TATAATTGGAACCTCTCCATAAAAGGTCTTTTCGATATTTACAATTTGAATCTCTCGATAAAAGTAATTCTTCTTGGTCTTTTAGACATTTATAATTGGAACCTCTCCATAAAAGGTCTTTTCGATATTTACAATTTGAATCTCTCGATAAAAGTAATTCTTCTTGGATTTTTTGACACTTATAATTTAAACCTCTCCATAAAAGCAATACCTGCCAGTCTTTGCTGGATTTGCTTACTGAATTTCGTTTCAATGTTTTGCTTTTTAACATAAAAAATTAAACTTATAAACTCATGAATCATTTAGGCCTCCAATTTTTTTATCTTTTTCTTATATATCTTTTATATCTAGGCCTATTTTACAACAATCACCTATCTATTTTATTGGACTCACAGAATTAAAAAAGGATTCAACAAGATTACAACTTTAACGAAACATTTCGTAAAAAGGTCAATTTTTATTACAAATTGATTACCACAATGCCTATGATAACATTATCGCTGTTATCGTTTTGCTATCGGTGGAATCAATTTTTGAATTCAATATCACTTTTTCGAGGTCCTCCAATTAATTTCTTGACATTTTATTTTTTAAAAGTATGCTTATTGTATGTTTTTGAAGAGAATTAACTGCATAATTTCAAATAGTTTTTATCAGTCAGGAGGAATGTTAAATGGATAATGAAAAATTGTTGAAACAGACTGACCCTGAAGTTTTTGAAGCAATTAGAAATGAAACAAATCGTGAGCATTCGACATTAGAATTAATTGCCTCAGAAAATTTTTGTTCGGAAGCAGTCTTATCTGCCTTGGGTTCGGTTCTGACTAATAAGTATGCTGAGGGTCTACCAAAAAAGCGCTATTATGGTGGATGTGAATTTGTTGATGTGGTTGAGACTTTAGCCATTGAGAGAGCCAAACAACTCTTTGGTGCAGAACATGCTAATGTCCAACCTCATTCTGGCACTCAAGCCAATATGTGTGCTTATTTTGCTTTAGCCAATCCCGGTGATACTATCTTTGGTTTGAACTTAACTCACGGTGGTCATCTTTCGCATGGCCATCCGATAAATTTCTCCGGTAAATATTTCAAAGTTTTCCATTATGGTGTAAATCCTGAAACTGAAGTGGTCGATTATGCAGAATTAAGAAAATTGGCATTAGAACATAAACCAAAGATTATTGTCTCAGGTGCCAGTGCCCATCCTCGATTCTTATATTTTGATAAGTTTCAAGAAATTTGTGATGAAGTCGGCGCTTATCAAGTTGCAGATATTGCTCATACTGCTGGTTTAGTTGCTGCTGGTCTTCATCCCTCACCTATCCCCTATGCGGATGTGGTTACAACAACTACTCATAAAACCCTTAGAGGTCCACGCGGAGCAATCATTATGTGTAAAGCAAAATATGCTGAAGCAATTGACAAGACAACTTTTCCTGGTATGCAAGGCGGTCCTTTAGAACATGTTATTGCTGCAAAAGCAGTTGCCTTTAAGGAAGCATTAACTGATGATTTCAAAAATTATCAAAAACAGATTGTTGCTAATGCTAAAACATTAGCCGAAGAGTTAGCAAAACTTGGTTATCGTCTGGTGGCAGGTGGCACTGATACACATTTAATGTTGGTTGATTTACGGAGTAAAAATATTACTGGTCGTGATGCCGAGAATGCTTTAGGCAAAGCCAATATTACCGTCAATCGCAATACCATTCCTTATGACCCACAAAAACCATTTATTGCCTCTGGCATCAGACTGGGAACACCGGCTTTAACTACCCGAGGAATGAAAGAACCTGAGATGCGAAAAATTGCCCAATTAATTGATAAAGTCTTAACTAATATCGGTAATGAGAAAATTTACGAACAAGTAAAATCAGAAGTAAAAGAATTAACTGACGCATTTCCTCTTTATGCGGAAAGGAGAAAAGTCTATGATTCGCTGTGATAATAGTAAAATTAAGTCTCTAATTGGCTACGAAATTTTAGATTCTCGTGGTAATCCTACTATTGAAGTTGATTGTGTTCTTGAATGTGGTGTTATCGGTCGTGCCGCTGTACCTTCTGGTGCTTCAACTGGAATTTATGAAGCCCTGGAATTGCGCGACCAAGACAAAAAGCGCTATCTGGGCAAAGGTGTGTTGAAAGCAATAAAGAATATTGAAGAGATTAGTAAAAAGATTGTGGGAATGGATGCATTAAACCAGAAATTGATTGACGAAACTTTGATTGAGTTAGATGGCACACCTAACAAAGCCAATTTAGGCGCCAATGCAATTTTAGGCGTTTCAATGGCAGTATGCCGGGCAGGTGCTGAATTTTTGAGAATTCCTTTATATCGTTATCTCGGTGGTATCAATGGCAATACTTTACCTGTGCCCATGCTCAATGTTATTAATGGTGGTGTCCATTCACCGAATAATCTTGATGTCCAAGAATATATGATTGTGCCGTCAAGCAAATTTTCCTTTGCCGAAATGATAAGAATCAGTGCTGAAGTCTATCATACGCTTAAGAAAAATCTCTCAGCCAAAGACCGCACAACTGCTATCGGCGACGAAGGTGGTTTTGCCTCGGATTTTATATCTAATGAAGAACCGTTACAAATTATTTTAGAGAGCATTGAACAAGCCGGCTATGAACCAGGTAAAGATGTCTTTCTGGCGCTTGACCCTGCCGCAAGTGAATTCTATCGTGATGGTAAATACCATCTGGAATTAGATGACAAAATTCTCAGTTCTGAAGAACTAATTGATATTTATGACCAATGGGTCAGCAAATATCCAATTATTTCTATTGAAGATGGATTTGCCCAAGATGATTTTCTTGGTTGGCAAGCATTCACCAAAGCATTAGGCAATAAGATTCAAATTGTGGGTGATGATATCTTTGTCACTAATTTAGAACGATTCAAAAAAGGTATTGAACAGAACATTGCTAATGCGATCTTAATCAAACTTAACCAGATCGGCACAGTGACAGAAACTTTAAATTGTATTGAATATGCTAAATCTCATAATTACCGGACTGTTATCTCACATCGCTCAGGCGAAACCTCAGATACATTTATTGCTGATTTAGCGGTTGCGACTAATGCTGGTCAAATTAAGACTGGTGCTCCAGCCCGCGGTGAGCGAACTGCAAAATACAATCGGTTATTAAGAATTGAAAAAGAACTAATTCTAAATCATTAAATATTGTGCGTCAGACACGACACCATCGTTATCCAAAGCAGAGAAAGCTCCATAAGTCGAAAAAAAAACATTATCTATTAATCCTATTATTGTTCATCATTCCCTTGTTTATAATATTCATTCCTGGACCTAATGGTTTAATAAATGTTTTAGCAAAATCCTATCGCAAACATCAACTGCAAAAAGAGATTGAGTATTACAAAATTAAAGCCGAACTGCTCGAATCTAAAATTGCTAAGGCACATAATCCTGAGTATGTGAAAAAATATTTGATGGACTACTATAAAATGGTTCCTAAAGATTCAGCAAAATAGTTGGGATTTTTATGATGACTGCTATAAATGTAACTGAAAAATTAAATAAGATAGTTGTGCCTGTTTTGAACAATGTGCATAAAGAACCAATAGTATTGTCGTGAATCCCATCAGAATTCGATTTGCCCTTAGCCATCTGCTATTAGCCATTACGCTCATTAATGCTGACAAAGGAATGATACCGCTTGCTCGACCTGATATTGATTTATATAACTCAGCCCAACGCGCAATTATCATCTGGAACGGTAAGGAAGAGATAATTATTTTATCTACTAATGTTTCATCATCGGAAACTACTAAAGTTCTGGAAATCTTACCATTACCCAGTAAACCGCAAGTATCGCAAGGTGATTTTGAAATCTTTTATCGGATTAATCAAATGATTTATGAAAAATCCCGGCATTTACTACCTGCATATATTCAATCACGCAAAGGAGCGGATTTAGAATTAAAATCAACTCTAAAAATTCTATTTCAAAAACAGATTGGTGTTCACTTTCTTACTTGTGTCCAAGCATTAAATTACGAAGAACTACTTAAATGGATTAAACAATTTTTACAAGACCAGAATCTTCCTGAAATCCAAATACCGAAAAAATTACCTGAGATAATCAAAAATTATTTTGATTCAAAGATTTTTTATTTTGTATTTGATATTATTGAGATTAAACCTCAAGAAGCCAGCATTACGCCAATAATATATAAGTTCAAATCAGATGCATTATACTATCCGTTAGTAATTTCTGCTTTATCTGAAGGCAAAACTGAAATTCAACTTTATACGATTACGCCTGGCATACCTGATATTTGGGATGTTCCATTGCCTTTACAATATGCCTATTATGAAATTGATGGCGAAAAAATTAGACCGATCTGTTTTCCGCTTGAGAAAAAAGAACTCCAATTTCTTTTTTCAGATAAGAACTATCTACGACCAATCAAAAATCCTTATTTGTCCGTATTCCATTTTTATGGCTACCTTTCCCAATTGCATAAAGATTTACGGGTAAAAAGATTATTAAATCATTTCAAATATTGATTTTGTGATAAATATTTAAGATGTGTGGAGTAATTGGTATTTATGGTAAAGGCGATGTTGTGGAAGAGATTTACTCTGGACTTTATGCCCTACAACATCGCGGTCAAGATTCAGCCGGTATAATTACCTATAACAATACTTTTCATATTAAGAAAGGTATTGGTCTTGTCTCCAAAGTCTTTAATGCCAAAAATCTGGAAAGGCTAAAAGGAAATATTGGTATCGGTCAAGTGCGTTATCCAACAATCGGGCCTGGTGGAGTTGAAGATTCTCAGCCGTTTATGGTTAATGCACCCTTTGGTATTGCAATGGCACATAATGGTAATGTCACTAATTACTTTGAATTACGCAATGAATTATCAAAAAAATGTTTTCGGCAACTCACTTCTTATTCGGATGTTGAAGTTATTCTTAATGTCTTTGCTGATGAAATCGCAATGCAACCATTACACAATTTTAATTTTGATACTTTAGTTAAATCTGTAACAGGCGTTTTTAACCGCGTTGAGGGCAGTTATTCAGTTGTAGGAATGATTGCCAATATTGGACTTTTTGCGTTTCGTGACCCTTATGGAATTAAACCATTATGTTTTGGCAGAAAAGGCAAAAATTATATCTTTGCCTCAGAAAGTGTTGTTTTAGACCAACTGCAATATAAGTTAATCAGGGATGTCTTACCGGGTGAAGTAGTATTTGTTGACCGTAGCCGAAAAGTTCAATCTGCAGTTATCAAATCATATTGCCATTGTCCTTGTATTTTTGAATGGGTATATTTTGCCCGTCCTGATTCTATAATCGACGGCATTGAAGTTTATTCCGCGCGCTTAAGATTAGGTGAAAGATTAGGTCAGAAATGCCTCCAAGCAAAAATCAAACCTGATGTTGTTATTCCAATTCCTGATTCAGGCCGTGGTGCGGGTTTAGGCGTATCCAAAGTATTAGGTGTGGAACAAAAAGAAGGTTTTATCAAAAATTATTACATTGGCAGAACCTTTATTATGCCTAACCAAACGGACCGAACCAATTTAGTCCGGCTTAAGTTGAATCCGGTCTTTAGTGTCTTCAAAAATAAAAAGGTTTTAATTGTTGATGATAGTATTGTTCGAGGCACAACTGCCAAAGAAATCGTTTCATTAGCACGCAAAGCCGGTGCTAAAAAGGTCTATTATGCAGTAACTTGTCCACCCTTAAGATTTCCCTGTGTCTATGGCATTGATATGATGACCCGCGGTGAATTTATTGCTCGCAAAAATTCAATTGAACAGATACGAAAAAAAATTGGCGCTGATGTTTTAATTTATCAAGACCTTAATGATATGATTGAAAGTATTAAAGGTAACAAAAACCAAACTTTTTGCACTGCTTGTTTTACAGGCATCTATCCTACAGGACTAAAAACACACGATATTGTCAAATTGGAAAAGGCACGTATTAAATATCGTAAAAAACATAATAGATAAAACGAAACCATAAATAAAATGAAAGGAGTATAATGAAGATACCTTATTCAAAATGGCTAATAGTAGGTTATTTACTATTAGTTAATTTATTAACTGCAATTAAAATTGAACCACCAAGTAATGTTATGGCTCAGGATAATCCTAATGACGATGGTGGCCGAATTAAAATTACTTGGCAACTCTCTACCTCAGATTCATTGATTGAAGGATACAAAATTCTACGCAAGCAAGAGCACGATACAATGATATGTGAAGTCGGTTATATGGGCAAAGGCAGAACATCTTTTATTGATGAAAGCACAACCGATGGTGTTAAGTACACTTATCAAGTTATTGCCGTTCAGGATTCAATCGAATCCGCATCTGAATGGTCAAACTTGGCGTTCTCTAAACAGCAATGGTTTCACACTGATAGAATTAATGTTGTCTTCTTTACCTTGCTTTTCACTTTTCTCATTGTCTTTTTCATCAATCGCGCCAAAAAAGGTATTCATCTCTTTGTTCGGAAAATTGCTGGACTTTTAGCAGTTGAAGAAGCAGTTGGTCGAGCCACCGAAATGGGCAAACCAATTCTTTATGTACCAGGCTTAACTGGTATCAGTGATGTTGCGACAATTGCCGCAATGAATATTCTTGGTGAGGTTGCCAAAAAAATTGCCACCTACGATTCACAACTTATTGTTCCCAATACAGACCCGATTGTTTTTACTGTTGCTCAAGAAGTTGTCAAACAAGCCTATACTCAAGCTGGACGACCTGATGCGTTTAAACCTGATTCTGTCTATTTTGTGACTGATAGTCAATTTGCCTATGCGGCTGCTGTTGATGGTATTATGACCCGCGAAAAACCCGCAACTAATTTCTTTATGGGATATTTTTATGCTGAAGCACTCATATTAGCCGAAACCGGTGCTTCTACTGGTGCAGTGCAAATTGCCGGAACCGATTCTGTAATGCAACTTCCATTTTTTATTGTGGCTTGTGATTACACCCTAATGGGTGAAGAATTATATGCCGCATCTGCTTATCTTTCTCGTGAACCACTATTATTAGGTGGGCTTATCGGTCAAGACTGGGGAAAAGCAATAATTGTTTTGATTTTAATCATTGCGACTGTTATCGGTCTTTTAACTAATCTAAAAATATTAAATCTATTTTAGAATAGGAGTTGTAATTATGAAAGTTAGATTTCCTTTATTTTTAGTATTAATAACTGGTATCCTTGGAGCATTACCCTTTTTGATTCCGCACAGCATTGCTCAGAATTTTGATAATGAATTTCGCAATTCGGTTTTAAGAATTATCGGCGCTTTCTCATTAGTTTTAGGTGTGGGCAGTATTGTTCGGCATCATTTATATAAGATACAAAGAAGACGGGAAAATTGGGAATACAGTTATATTTTACTAATTAGTTTGGTTATTTCCGCAATCATCGGTCTATTTGGAGGCATAGATGGTCGTGGTTGGTTGCCAACTAAGATTGCAAAGTTTTCTTTTGATATTCAAACTATTTATACATATATCGTAATTCCTTTAGGCGCTACAATGTTTGCTATGCTTTCATTCTTTATGGCATCAGCTGCGTATCGTGCGTTCCGCGCCCGAACATTTGAAGCAACTCTGCTTTTGATTGCCGCATTTATTATGATGCTTGGCTCAGTGCCGTTAAGCAGTTATATTATCCCTAAACTTCCCAGTTTTGCTGAATGGATTTTAACAGTACCCAATACTGCGGCAAAACGAGGTATGGGATTTGGTATTTCTCTTGGCACATTAGCCACTTCATTAAAAATTATTCTTGGTATTGAGCGTGGTTGGCTTGGAGGTACCAAATGACCAATAACGAAAAGAATACTCAAATTACTTTTTGGGAAAGAATGACCAAAATTGACCGACGAGTAATCTACACACTACTATTATTGGTTGTAGTTATACCGTTAATTTTCCCGTTTAAGTTAAAACCTAAACCAATGCCACCTGTAGAAAAATTATATAATCATATAGATACTATTCCGGAAGATAAATGTTTAGTAATTTCAGTCGACTACACACCTGATACTGAGCCTGAACTTCATCCAATGACTATTGCTTTGTTAAGACATGCTTTTGCTCGCAATAAGAAAGTTGGTATCTTATGTATTTCTCTTTTGGGTTTAGGTTTAGCTCAGGATGCAATAACTACAGTAACTAATGAATTTAATAGCCGAGCTAAAACAAATGCTGATAGTATTATTTATGGCCGGGACTATGTATTCTGGGGTTGGCAACAACCACCTTTGGTTCCGATTTTGGGAATGGGCGAGAATATTGCTAAAGTTTTTCCGGTTGATTATTACGGCAATAAAACTGACACTTTGCCAATTATGAAAAAGATTAAAAATTACAATGATGTTGCAATTCTTGTTTCTATTGCAGGTAGTGCGGTTCCTTTCTGGTATATAACTTATGCACAAACTTCTTTTGGCGTTAGAATTGGTGCTGGTTCTACTGCAGTTCAAGCGGCTGATTTTTATCCCTATCTAAATTCTGGTCAAGTAACCGGAATGATGTCAGGTATGAAGGGCGCGGCCGAGTACGAACAATTAGTAGAAGAACGATGTAATGTCTTTGGCAGACGCAAAGCAACTGATGCAATGTCCTCTCAGACTGCAGCCCACATTTGGATTATGATAACGATTATTATCGGCAATATCGGATATTTTATAATTCGCCGAAGGAAAAAATGATAACCAGCGTTAATACTATGATTTTTTACAATCATACGGAGGAAAAGATGATAACCTACATTAATACTGGGTTTTTCATAATCCGACGGAGAAAAAGATGATAACCAACATTAATACTGGTGTTTTTCATAATCCGCCAGAGAAAAAATTGACATCCATCATTAATACTGGAGTTTTTCATAATCCCCAGAAAAAAATGACATCCAGCATTAATACTGGGGTTTTTTATAATCTGATGGAGAAAAGAATGACATCCATCATTAATACTGCATTTTTTATAATCAGACTAATTTTATAATCAGACTAAGAAAAAATGACAACCAGCATTAACACTAAGTTTTTTTTATGATTTGCAGGAGGAAAAATGACAATTAGTACTAATCCTTGGATTTGGGTCAGTGCGATTTTGACCCTTGGTATTTTTTCTTTTCTCTATAAAGAAAATCCTTTTTATCGTGTTTGTGAACATCTTTTCGTCGGTATCTCTAATGGCTATTCGATCACCTTTGTTTGGCACCGGGTCCTTATGCCGACTTTAATAAATCCAGTTGCTCGCGGTGAACGACTTTGGCTAATCTTAATTGCTATCGTCGGTGCCTTATATTTTACCCGATTTATTCCAAGAGTATCTTGGTTAGTACGAATACCAATTGCTATTGTTATGGGCTATGGTGCTGGCGCTTCCATTCCGCGGGGGATTGACGCCGGAATTATAGAACAAATCAGAGCCACAATTGTTACCCGTAACTCTTTTTCAATTATTACAAATGGCATCTGGGCATTAGTTATTCTTTTCGGTGTCATTGCTACAGTCAGTTATTTCTTCTTTTCTCGAGAACGAAAAGGAATCTTAAAACCTTTGTCATATTCTGGAATCATTTTTATAATGCTCGGTTTCGGCGCTTCGTTCGGCTACACCGTTATGGCTCGTATCTCACTTCTAATTGGCCGATTGACCTTCCTGTTAAGAGATTGGCTTGGTATAATACATTAAAACTTTAAGTAATAATACCATCGTTGACATTTATAAAAATATTAGTAAAATCAGACATGCAATAGAGATTACCATTATTTTTAATATATTTTTAATACTAAAGTTATTTTCATATTAACGATGATATAATCAGATGTTATTTAATAATACACTGAATATGCTTATTGAGGAGGACTAATGCCTTTACCAAAACGAAGACACTCAAAACAACGAGGTCGCAAAAGACGAACTCATTGGAAACTTGACGAACCCAATCTAATACCTTGTCCGCATTGTCACGAACTAAAACTACCCCATCGGGTATGTCCTAATTGTGGATACTATGCTGGCAAGGAAGTTTTATTTATTGAGAAAAAATCGAAAAAGTGAACAGTCGACAAATTTCTTTTTAAGAAATCTTTAGCAAAATGCGAATTGCTTTAGATACAATGGGTAGTGATAATGCTCCCCTGCCCGAATTAGCCGGTGCTAAATCGGCGTTAGACGAATTAGTTGATTTAGAGATTACATTAGTAGGAAAAAAAGAAATATTATGCCAACATCAATTGCCAGATGATAATAACCGTTGGGATATAATTGATGCTGAACAAGTAGTTGGAATGAACGAATCGCCGAGTTCAGCCCTAAAACTTAAAAACAACTCGTCGATTGCACAAGCAATAAAGTTACATAAAGAAAATAAAGTTTACGCAGTTGTCAGTGCTGGCAATACTGGCGCGATAATGGCTTTCGCTATGACGATTCTGGGAATGATTGCTGGAATTGACCGACCAGCACTCGCTGCAATCTTTCCATCCCTTCAAGGTAGTTCTCTCATCATTGATATTGGCGCCAATATTAATGTTAAACCGATTAATCTTTATCAATTCGGTGTGATGGGGACCATCGTTGCCGGCTATCTATTTGCTAAGGCTAATCCCACTGTCGGTTTATTAAATATTGGTAAAGAAGAAACCAAAGGGACTGAAACTCTACTATCGGCTTATAAAATTCTTAGTCAAAGTGAACTAAATTTTATCGGTAATATTGAAGGGCAAGATATATTCAAAGGTAAGTGCGATGTTATCGTTTGCGATGGTTTTGTCGGTAACATTCTTTTGAAATTCGGTGAGGGATTTGTCGAATCAATAAAAAATGTGTTGGATGAACTGGGCGCTGAATACAAATTACGCAAATGGTTATCAAAACCAATGATGGGAAAATTTCTTAATCGATTGGACTATGAAGAACATGGAGGCGCATTGCTACTCGGTATTAATGGGACAGTTGTCATTGCTCATGGCCGTTCTACAGAAAAAGCATTAAAAAATGCGATAAAAACTGCTTATGAGGCAGTTCAAAATAAAATATCTGAACATATTGCAAAAAAATTTAAATCATGACTATACTGTGCAGAACTATAACTAAAAAAGGCAAAGACCAAATTTTCTTCATCCTAACTTTTTTCTCTCTATTTTTGTTCTCCTGCAATAAAAATCCTTTAGGATATGATGAATTAGAAAGAAATATCTCAAATCCTGTATCATTTGAATTTAATCCTGTAAGCCGTTATTGTTATGGCAAATACATTCCTTTAGGTAATGCTGACCTATTAGTATTAGGAAGAAATTCTGAATATGAATCGCGTATCTTAATCCAATTTCCATTAACCGAATCGCTTATTAGAAATGTCAGTTCGGCAAAACTATATTTATATCCTAAACGACATAAAAATATTAATTTCTCAATTTATCCTATCAGTAAACAAACTGAATGGAAAGAAAACTATGCCACTTGGAAGCAATCGGATGAAAACAACACACCTTGGAACGGTGGCTACTTTTATCCAACGGTGTTGGCAAATGGCACTTTAACCTCTGACAGTTGCATTATTGAACTTAACCGTAATTTACTTGATACATTAGTAAATCATTCTTATGGCTTTATCATTATTCCAGATACAAACACAAACGATTTTGCGACAATATATTCCCGTCATACTTCGAAATCACCAAAATTAGTCCTCAATTATAGTAATTCAACTACAAGGCTTACACCGTCGCAAGATTGCCATATTATCGACACCTTGAACTTATCTATAACTTATGTTGACCAATGGGTTGGTTCAGGTTTTCCTTTCCGCACTCTTTTGCGGTTTGCTTTAGATACGATTCCTAACAATGTAACCATAACTACTGCTGAATTAATATTAAATATTGACCAAAAGTATGCTTTATCTGACACCTTTGAAGTCGGCGTCTGGCGGATTTTAGAACCTGTAACACCATCAAATTTTAAAAACGCTAAATTCTCATCAACTCATTCTGCTAAAAAAACCTTTGTGATAACAAATGACTCAATAAAAATTGATATCAGACCCTTAGTTCAACAATGGGCGACGAAACCAGATTCTAATTTTGGTTGTCTTATTTCTATTTTGCCTGAACATTTTGAGATTGCTCGGTTACAATTAAAAGTTGACACGACTTACGGTCCTCGCTTAAAAGTTGGCTATATTGAACCACCTCAAGGAAGATTCTAAATGAAAAACTATAATCATATTACTCTAATCATATTATTTGCTCAACAATGACATTAAAATGGATAAGAGATACAAAAAGCAGATTAGCCCAAGGAAAATACTAAGGCATAATAAACAAACAAATCGATTTTTTGCAACTCATAAGCAGTTGCCTGTAGCCTATGTTTTTATTTTTTTTCTTTGGTTCTCAATTTTTAATATTATCAATGCACAATCATTTTTTTCAATGCGAGGATTTGGTGAAGAAATCTTATGCACTGACGCTTACGCAAATAGTTTAGGCGGTATCATCAGTATCAGCCGTGAAAATCCGGCACAACCAATAGTATTAAACAAAACCAATTTTTATGCTTCATTGTCTAATAATATTGTCTTTGGTAAAGAGAATAATTGGCAGAGAACACTTTATGATTTTCGGCCAATTATGGTTGAGGGTAAAGTCCCTTTGCCAAAAAGATTTCGCATCGGATTAAAACTTGCTGAGTCTTTTAACCAGAATTTCAATATCTATTCCGAGTCAATACCTATAGCAGGATATTGGGCTCAGCGTCACATCATTGGCCAAGGTGGAATTTACCGAATAACTCTGAATTCTGCTAAAACCTTTACGAAACCTAATCTAAGTTTAGGCATTGACTACTCCTATTTAATTGGCCAAGAAATTGAACATTGGATATTTGAAATTGCTGCAGGAAATTATATTACCCGAGACACAATTATAACCAATTATTCCGCACAGAGTCTCCGTTTTGGTATTTTAAGCGATTGGTCATTTTTAACTGTGGGGTTCCACATTGAAGATATTTTGCCTGGTACGATTAAAGATCACACTAAAAGTCACGGAACTTCTGCTGAAACAACTTTTATGTTTAATTTACCTTACGCATTGGGGTGCGGTCTTTCATACAATAAACTTCAAAACACCGATTTTTATATTGATTTCTTATATAAGAATTGGCGTAAAGCACAAATCAAAGAAAATTATGTTTCTACTTTTCAGAATAGTATGAAATACTCTTTCGGAGTGGAACACTGGTTATCCGCTAATCATCCTTTGCGTCTCGGATTAAAATATTACCAGTCTTATCTTTTAGACCACACAAATTATCAGATCAAAGAATACGGCTTGACTTGTGGCAGTAGTATCCTAATTCCTAAATTCGGTGGTTTTGATTATTCATTAGAATTATTCTTAAGACAGGGTAAAAAAGTCAAAGAGACAATTGTTAGACTAAATTTGAGTCTTTCTTACGAAGAAACTTGGAAAAAGCGAACAAGACGCTGGGGATCTTAGACACCGCAAGTCAATTTGAATTCAATTGTACAAAAGAATTCTATAGATACAAATACAAAGTATGACAATCTAAAACCTAATAAATTGTGTAATTTCATTATCGCTTCAGTATAGCATTTGAGAAATTACTTAATAAACCTATACATAGATCTCAAGAAAAATGCCTTACAGTATGACTAAAAGACTGCCGAATTTTTCGATATAAATTTCTTTGCTAAAACTGAAACCAAAATATCCACTTTAATAGAAAGAAAACACCACCTCTCGACTGATAAACCAATAAAGATAATAATAGACTTTATAAACCGCTCTGGAAACTATACCCTTGTTCTTTGTTGCTTTATAGTAACTACTATCATTATCAAATAGTTAGAGCAAAATATATCTAATTTTTCAGGAAACTTTTAAGTATATATTTTCAAAAAATTATTTTCATATTTTTTCTTATCGAGAATTAAGCGGAAGTCAATTTGTTATTGGAAGCATCCAAAATATTGAATTATTGAACACTACTTGTAATTTTTCTGTGTCATCATTAACAGCGGTGTTTCTTTTTTAGAGTTCTTTCTTAACATCTGCTTGACAAATTCAAATTTTGACATAAAATAGTTGCGATTAAACTAAATCTTTATTAAAAAAATTTTTATTTATTATAAAAATTAAAAATACATTTGGAGGCACAATGTATAAAAAAGTTGTGACTGTAATATTTATGGTAATAGTTTTCTGGCAAATCGGAATAAGCCAGACACCGTTCAAAATAACACTATCACAATCTGCGCCTGAGGCTGGATTATTCTTTTCCAATCCGAGTTACATTTCTCCGGCATTAGCGGATGGTACTTATGGTATGTTTTCAAATCCAGCGGCGATTGGCTATACAGGTGATTATGGCCTAGCTTTCGTTTTAGGTATACCAAGCAAACCTAAAATTGAATGTAATGCAAGGATATTAGATTCTACTGATGCACATGGAGAATTAAGTATTCCATTGGAACTCGCTTTCAAAGATGCGGGTGGTCTAAATTTCTTTGGTTTTAGTAAAAAACTTGGACCTGTCGGAGTCGGAATTGGTTATATGCAAAAATCTGGCACGGGTTTCGGCATTGATTTTAACCAAACTGAAACATTAGATATAAACTATCGTATTGTTCAACCCATTAGAGCATCTATTGCACCTGGAATAGACACCACCATTCCAATGACCTGGAATATTTCAGCGCCAATAAGAGTAAATGCATTAGGCAATGGTGATATTTCCTTAGGAAAAACACCTTTCTTTGTAGGAAGCGGTTATTCTTTTGGAATCGGAAGTGTCGGAATCGGATTCAAAATTGCAAGATATTCTGGTAATTTAGGTACAAATATAAAATTTGACGGTAGCACAAATATAACTGCAACCGGAACTCCTGGTGCTCCTTATAAAGGAAATCTGACTGGTATTGCAACGCTCTCAGATACCTTTATCAATGTAATTGGCAATGGCGATTTCCGCGCCAATCGACTTGCATTTATTTTTGGTGGATTGTTACGCGCCGGGTTCTTTAAGATGGGAATCTCATTAGAGCAAGGCTTTAAAACTAATTTATCTGGAAACTACAATCTTACTTCATTGCGAATTTCAGGTGCACCAGATAGTGTAGTAATAACGAGTCCAATTGATTCAATCCGTTTTTATCCTGCTCAATGCAGTATTGCCGGAAACGCCCGGTTCAATGTTCTCCGTAGCCCTAAAACCGGTGACACTCTTGGAGGTCCCCAGACTATTTCTTTACCTGGTTATACTGAACTCAATCTTGGTATTTCATTATCAGTATTTGATTTATATCTTGGTGGAACTTTGCCCAAAAAAGGAGAAGTAAACAATGGAAAAGTCGGTATTCTCTTTAGTGTTCCGTTAACATCTATTACTATTCGTACTGGACTTTTAGCAGTATTAGACTATGCCTATACCACAGATAATGCTGGTAAAGATTTATTTATTCCTTTACGGGTTCCTATTTATGCTGGATTAGGCGCATCTTATCGGACCAAATTTAATTTTATCCCAATGCAACCAGATGCCCAGGTTGATTTTGGAATTAAATCTAATGCAATTCCTTTAATGAGTAATTTTATTCCCAGCGACTTCGAACAAGTAACTAATATCAAGACACCATCATTTTTCTCTCTCTTGAGCTTTAATCTTGGAGTGGGATTAAAGATATAAAAATACAATATCCTCTATCTGTCAAGGGGTTGAGTAAATTCTCAACCCCTTATTTTTATTATTTTATCAAATTGTAAGTGTACTTCTATGTGTATTTTATCGTAACAATTTTCAGAGTATAATATTCTTTGCTGTGCTGTTATTTCATTATCACTTCATTGCTTCGGTCTTAGTGAATTGACGGCGTAAAGCAAAATCATCTAAAGGAATCGGACTCTTTCCTTTTGTAATTAGTTCAGCTAAAAATTTACCAAGTGCAGGTCCAAACATAAACCCATGGCCGCACATTCCGGCTGAAATATAAAATCCTTCAATCGGTGTCCTGTCAACAATTGGATTGCCATCCGGAGTCATTTCATAACTTCCTGCCCATTGTCTGATTATTTTAATTCCTTTTAATTTTGGAACGAGTCTGGCCATCCTCCTTGGCATCTCAGTAATAAATTCACTGGAAGCGTTAATATCATATCCAGGTACATTAGGAATTGGAGTATAACAACCAATAAAATGACCTGTGCCATAATTCTGAATAAAATAACATCCATCTGGACGATAATCAACTAACATTGGGTCAAACAATCGTTCAGTCGCCTCAGTAACCAAACTTTCGTGTCGTTCTGGAACTATAGGAACATCTAATCCCACCATTTTAGCAACATCTTTTGCCCAAGGTCCCGCTGCATTTACTATTATCGGTGCGAAATATTCTTCATTTTTTTCTGTAACAACTGACAAAACTTTATTTTGACTTGTGTTAATCTTTATAACTCTTGTATTAGTTAGAATCCGTCCTTTTTGTTTTTTTATCGCTTCTAAGTATCCGTAAGTAGTTGCGAATGGATTGGCTTGGCCATCGGTCGGACAATATGCACCACCTAAAAGGTCTTGCGTATTTAGACCCTTTACAATTTGAGCACAATCATCAACACTGACAAATCTTACGGGTAATCCGAATTGTTTTTGTATTTCAATCGCCTTAAGATAAGTTTGTTTTTTTTCTTCGGAATGAGCAAGGAAAAGATAGCCGCCTTGATACCATTCAACATCTTTCCCCAGTTCTTCTTTTAAGTTCGAAAAAATTTTTACACTTTGTTTCATTACTAAAATTGATAATGGATGGGTATATTGTTGACGAATACCACCAATACATCTACCTGTCGAACCTGCACAAGGATAATTTTTCTCAATCACTAAAACTTTGATTTTTTTCTTTGCCAAATAATAACCGGTTGCCGCTCCGATAATCCCGGCGCCTATTATAATTGCATCAGCGGTCTTTCTCATTAAATCTATCCCCGTGATGTTTCCGTAGAATATTTTGCTAAAACCTCTATTGGAATCGGTTTCAGCGGTGGACGTGAAGTTGGAAACTTAATTTTTTCAATAGATTGACCGGTCATTTGGCTTAAAATTCGTGCAATCAGCATTAGACAACCCTTTCCTTGACAGTGTCCCATACCACATCTCAAAATTCGCTTTATCTCCTCTAAACTAGTATAACCCTTTTTAATTACTGCAATAATTTCCTTTTCCGTTACTTCTTCACAACGACAAATAACTATTGTTTTTTTCATTTTTTATGTTATTGATTAATAGCCAATCTCACCAATCTTATTGCCCAGTCAAGTAAATTTTTTTGTCTTTTAGGAAAAAACTCAATTTTGACTTCATTAACTTTTGCCTTTTCCTTAGCAAAATCAAGTGCATTGAGCAATCCACCCAAAGAATCAACCAATTTACATTGTCTTGCTTGATTTCCTGTCCAAACTCTACCTTGTCCTACGGAATCAACAAATTCAGGAGTTAAGTTTCGATGTTGGGCAACTTTATTAATAAATTGTGCATAAAAGTCTTGAATCTGTCTTTTCAAGATATCTTTTTCTTGTTCTGTAAATTTTCGGTCTGGTGAAAACATATCAGCATGTTCGCCTCTTTTAATCGTTTCAGTTTTAACACCTAATTTTGTATATAATCCTTGAGTAACAAATTTTAACGAAAATACGCCAATTGAACCAGTAATAGTTGCTGGTGAAGCAAATATTTTGTCGCCTGCCATAGAAATATAATAACCGCCAGAGGCAGAAACAGGTCCCATCGAGACTACCACTGGCTTTTTTTCTTTGGCAAGTGATAATTCCCGCCAGATTAAATCTGAAGCGAAACCGTCGCCACCAGGAGAATCGACGCGCAAAACAATCGCCTTAACATTTTTATCTTTTCGTGCATCCCGAATGGCTTTAACAATAGTATTTGCACCGCAGGTAACACTTCCCGTTAAAGGATCTGTACTACTTTCACCAGTCATAATATCTCCGACAGCATAGACTAAGGCAATTTTAGGTAGTTCGTACCAATCATAAATATACTTTCTTTCTTTATTATATTTAGATGCAGAAATTTTCTTAAAATTCTTAAATTTATTCTTTAAGATACTATCAAGTTCGTCTTCATAACAATAATGGTCAATTAATTTATTTTCTTTGGCTTCCTTGGATGAAAAGAATCCTTGATTTATCTTATTCTCAATTTCTTGTTCGGAAAACTTACGCTCATTTGCAATTGTTTTGATAAGATTTTGATAATAATCATCAAGAATTGAATTAATTACTTCTCGAGTTACCGCTGATAGAGAGTCGCTGGTAAAAGTTTCTGGCGCACTTTTATATTTTCCGATGCGTTCATAATCTACTTCAACTCCAACTTTATCCAAAGTACCTTTAAGTAACATCGGCCGTGAAAATATCCCTGGAATTACAACTTCACCTAAGGGATGAGTAATAATTTCATCCGCACCACATACAAGATAATAATCTTTTATTCCCATACTGGGTGCATAAACAATAATTTTCTTGTTAGATTTCTTGAAATCATCTAAGGCTAATTTTATTTCTTGTGCGATGGCAAAACTCATATCTGGCCCATCTAATTTAAGCACTATGCCAATAACATCTTTGTCATCTCTTGCCTTTTTTATCGTATTCAAAATCTCATAGGTCGTATGTTTAACTGGATTACCCAACAAACTAAATCCTGGTTTTTGGTCAGTAATTCTACCGCTCAATTTCATTTCTAAAAAACACTTTGAAGAGGGAATGAGTCGCCTTCTATCCTGGCTATTCAATCGTAGATATCCTGACCAAATCGGTAACCATTTTTTAGTTGGTGAATTTACAATACTCCCTAATCCAAATTTGCCAAAACTGATACCAGCTTTAACTGAGAACTCACCATAAGTATTTATTTTACCTTTAATCTCAATTCCACTAATCGGCTCGGCTTCTATTCCCAAAGTTGGTCTATACCAATTATCGCTATAAGCATCACAGGTTATAGTATAACGATTGGAAAAAGGTCTAACTCCAATACCAACAACATATTGATTTGGTACTGTCTTCCCAATACTTTGAATAACTGCGCCTATAGATATAAATTTATGCGGCCGTATAATTATACCTGCATCCCAAAAACTAAAGTTTTTTATTTTTCGGTAAGTCAAACCACCAAAAATGCCATCTGAAAATTTATTCCCGGAACTTATTCTAAAATCTTTATTATCAATGTAGGAAATTCCCAAATTGCTTGTTTGTAAAATAAAACTTTGATTGTCCCAAAGATTTCTATCAGTAAAATTATATAGATAATAAAAGTTAAAATCGCGATTAACGCCTAAACCTGCAGGATTGGCTAAAATTGCTAAGGCATCATCTGTAGTTGCGACTGATAGCGGTGAACTACTTATTAAAAAAATACATAAAAAAATAGACATTCCATTCTCCTTCTATTTCATCTTAAAAAATCTTACTTTATTATAAAACTTTTTGGGAACTGCGATTGTAACTATTGCGCATCGGTCAACTGCTTTCGTATCAATAACTTTTTCCACTCGACCCAGACAGACAACTTTACCTTTTCTATCTAAGGCGTTAACTATCTGCCCTTTTTGAGGACGTGGTAAAAATTCATAGGGTAAGGAAATTGCTGATTCTTTTTGATTATAATTTTTATGAACAACAAAAATTGCTAAGCCCGGACATCGAGCAATACATAAACCACAACCATTACAACTATCAAAATTAACCTTAGGAATCTCATTAATACTCCCTTTAATACTAATAACTTTTTTAGGACAGGCATCAACACAAGGATTACACGGAATCTTTTCAACACATTCGACTATTACAACCGGTCCCTTATCAAATCGCTCATTTGATGGTAATAAATACTTTTGCTTTAAATCCTTTTCAGTTAAAACTCCAGTTTTTTGATATGCCATTTCTTTTAGAAACAGTAATTTATTATGCTAATATTAACTATCTTCAATTATTGCTATTTTGACAGTAAAAATAATAAAATATCTGTTTAAATTTATTTCAACTTAATAACTTCCCGATAACCAGGAATATCCATAAAGCCATGACCAGAGACATTAAATGCAATTACTTTCTTTTCTCCACGCTTTTTGGCTTCTAATGCTTGGTCAATTGCACAGCAAATTGAATAAGCAGATTCTGGCGCCGGTAAATAGCCTTCGGTCTCAATAAATATGCGCGCTTGTTGAAAAACATATTTCTCATCACTAGGATAAGCAACCGTATCAATTAGGCCTTTATGTCGCAGATAACTAATAATAGGCGAACAGCCATGATAACGAAGACCGTCGCCCTTAATTGGCTTCATTTTTATTTTATGACCCAAAGTATACATTTTCAAAAGTGGCGTTAATTCTCCGTAGTCAGCGAAATCGTATTTGTATTCACCTTGAAGATTTGGTGCGGATTGACTTTGAGCCGCAATAAATTTTATCTTTTTACCTTTAGTTAGCACATCGCCGACAAACGGTAAAACAAAACCACCGAAATTAGAACCGCCTCCAAGGCAACTTATCATAATATCTGGATAATCACCAAAAATCTCAAATTGTTTTTGAGTCTCTAAACCTATTATTGTTTGGTGTAATAAAACATGATTTAATACTGACCCTAAACAATAAATCGCTTCAGGGTCATTTTTGGCATCTTCAACGCCCTCAGTAATCGCAATGCCTAAAGAACCGGGATGATTCTTATTTTTTTGATACAGCGACCGGCCAAATTTGGTTTTCGGACTGGGCGACGCATATACTTCCGCACCTAATAGTTGCATAAAATTCTTTCGGTCTAATTTCCAATTATGAACTGCCCTAACCCAGTAAATTGTGCATTTCAATCCATTAAGTGCTGCCGCATATGCTAAAGCAGTCCCCCATTGACCAGCACCAGTCTCAGTCGTAACTCTTTTATAACCTTCTTTTTTAGCATAATAACATTGAGCCAATGCAGTATTAACTTTATGACTTCCGGTCGGTGAAAAAAATTCGCCTTTGTAATATAAACGGGCAGGTGTATCTAATTTCTTTTCCAAATTATATGCTCTAAATAATGGTCTGGGTCGAGCCGCTTGAAGATATAACTGTTGTAATTCTTCAGGAATATCAATCCAGCGTTCGGTAGACATTTCTTGTTTAAGACACTCAGCTAAAAGTATTTTAGGTAAATTAGCCAGTCTCGATTCACCTGTAGGTGGGTCTTTTGGTGGAGGAAAATCTGGTCCAATATCAGCAAGAATATTATACCATTGTTTAGGAATATCATTAAAACTAAGATTCACTGCTCGTATTTTTTTCATTATGCCCCCATAAATAACTGCCTACTATAATTTGCATTTTACCAAAATCATAGAATGATATTAAATATTATAAAAAAACATCTATGTGTCAAGGATTAAAATTAAAGTTCTCTAAAAAGTTCTTTTAATCAGGAAAGCGAGGCAAAGGCACAATCCGAAGCGTTATCGAGCGCAGCCAAAATAAAACGAATGGGAATCAAAAAATCCCGAGACCTATCTAGGATTGAAAATGGAAAAAACTAAAATTAGATATTTTCGGGTTCTGCTGTTTTCACATTTTGGGCATTTTTCAAAATTTATATAAATATAACTTAAAAAACCACTCAATAAAATATCAATGATTTCGTCAATATGAATTTAGTATCAAAGAAATTATGCAAACATACAATCACTTTCTATATGGTTAACGATATAGGTGATAAAAAGCAACTTTTATAGTTTTTTCAATACAATTCAATAGAGTTAGAAAAAAACAATGCTATGCAATATATATCCAAATAAATTTTCAAGTAAAAATCAAAACCTTTAATCACGAAAAATTTTAATATCTTTTATCTAAAATAAAAAGCCCCGAGATAGACTCGGGGCTTAAAGATTCAAAGTTTTTATTTGTAAAGAAGTCTAAGATTGGGGACAGTTTGGAAATATGCTTTTGTAATTGTAAT
>JAOABV010000015.1:22176-31045 GCA_026418155.1 candidate division WOR-3 bacterium
TAAAAATCAACTTTACTTGCAGCATCAGTTGCAGTCATTGAATAGGTGAATGCAGAACCATCAGTGACGGTAAACCCTAAACCGCTATTACCTGCGGCATTTAACTCATTCAATGTAATATTTGGTGTTTCCTTAGGAATGGTTGTTTTAATTGCCGTTGGATCGGACTCCTCGTCACCTTTATATGCTGTAACTTTATAATCACCTGTCTTTTTGTTGGGGTCGTGGATATATGAAGTTGTAGTAGAGCCGGTAAGTTTTATTCTTTGCCAAGTATCTGAACCGGCGGCTTTGAAATAGACATAATAACCATCTGTAGCTTCGGTTGGTGCATCCCAAGTCAGTTTAACTTTTAACCCATTATCCGTACCAACAAGTTTTAGATTAGTGGGTGCACTCGGCGCAGTGACTTTTTCGCAATTAACAAAAAATAAAAATAATATAAATATTACCCAAAAGACAGCAATGAATTTGCGAGTCATTTTATCCTCCTATTTAACGGCCTTTAGGTGCTGGCGGCACTGGTTTGGGTGCCGGTTTTGCTGGAGTTGTTGCTTTTTTATGGAAATCGGTCATATGTTTTTCGAAGTCCATCTTCATCTGCTCGATTTTAGCAGATAAGTCGTTAATCTGCGTCTCCAATGCTTTTATCTGTTCGCTTTGTTTGTCGAGTTGCGTTTTCAATTCGGTTGGTTGCTGACAGCCGATGATGAAAACGAATGCGACAAAAACTAATGCGGTAATTAGTTTTTTCATAAATACTCCTTTCTGTATATATTAATCGCAATGGCGCATATTTAGATTACCATTGCTATTTATTGTTATTTTATATAATTTAAGGCTAATTGTCAAGTCTTTTTTTACCCGATAAGGTCTTATCGGCATTTTGGTCATATTTGAACCCATTTTAAGAATTTTGTATGCAAAAATTGAACGACCAATCGTATATTTAGTGTTAGGAAAAACTAATAGCGCCAATATTAATACTAACCAAATTATGATTACTCCTTGAACAAACCCGAAGACTCCTCCTAAAATTTTATCGAGCCAACCCAACATTATCAATTGGACGACCTTCTTCAATAATAAACCCAATAAATATATCAGAATAAAAACAATTATAAAAATAATGATAAAACATATTATTTTATTAACTGTTGTTAGTTGTGAAGTTTTGAACAATATTTTTTCTAATGTTGGGTATTGTTTGCTAGCAATATAAAACCCTAACATTAGACCTGCAGTTATTGATAATTGTTTAACAAATCCTTTAATAATACCATTTACAATACAACCTATTATCACTAAAACAATAAGGGCATCAATTATCATCTCTATCCTTATTCACGCAAAAATATTGTTAGCAAATCGAATTCTGTCATAACTGAATAGACTTCAAAAACTTTACTGCAATCATTGCTATCTTAACATATAATTTAATAAAGTCAATAATAAAATTCATTAAGTATTTTTGAGAACATTTAAGTATGATTTTTATACTCAGATATAACTTTTATGATTTTAACCCAGATATACCTTAAAATCGCTCCAAAAAGTTATACATATAATTATACAAAATTTTTAACTGAAATTTGATATAACATTTTAAATTTCATACTGTTCTTTCGAAATTCCTACTATTAGATGGTATGACTCCCACCACGGTGTAGCAAGTTTCGAATTGGGCGTTAAGGAGATTCCGAAACCAAACATAGTAACACCTCCAGTACCTTATTCAGTGGTATATTTTGACGAACAAAATTAATCTTATTTTATAACGACCATTTTAATTAAAGATAGGGATAGTCTCTTATGGTCTATTAGGGATTGCGGTTTAATGAACAAATACATCCATAATTAAGTAAGTTATTTTTGAGGCAACCAATTTTATTAGCATCAATGATTGTCTCCTTAAACTTTTTAATAATAGTGAATTCCACAAAGGGTAATGACTCGGTCTAAAACTATTGAATTGCTTTTTAAGAAACATTCATATGGAATATCTATTTCACTAAATCCGGATACCATCTTTCTGTAATAGATACTTTTTGTTGACTTTATTATTTTTTGATTTATAATTATTCTTTGTGCAAAAGACATTATTGTTGATTAAACCCGATGCAGTAAAGAATAAACACATCGGCGAAATAATTACTGAAGTCGAAAAAGAATTTGAGATTTTAGATATAAAATATACGCGTTTAACAAAATCTCAAGCCAAAAAGTTCTATGCAATCCACAAGAATAAAGATTTTTTTAAGGGGCTGATAGAGTTTATTACTTCTGGACCAATAGTTGCACTCCTTTTACAAGGACCTAATATTCAAAAAAGAATCCGAGAATTCATTGGTGATACTGACCCGAAAAAAGCAAAAAGAGGAACTATCAGAAATAGATTCGGCACATCAATTCAACAGAATGCAGTGCATGCTTCAAACCCTTTAGAAAATCCAGAAAAAGAAATAAAATTCTTTTTCCCAAAAGTTAAATAATGAAACCATAAAATTCGTTAAAATAATGAAAAAGAATCTTTGAAACCCTGAATAATGTACATGGAGGACATTGTGAAGAAATATTTGTTTGTTATAATAGCACTTTTCAGTGCAATAGCTTATGCTGGTTCGTTTACGAAAACATTTAAATTTTCAGATGCGGACTTAACCTTTCAAAAGGTTGATAATTTTGACATAGTAAGTTTGAAAAATACCATACCTTATCAAATACCCGGTGCGCCAATTGTACCTGTTGCTATCTATAATGTCTTAGTGCCAGCAAATGCAACTCTTACCGAAATTAAAATCCGAGCAATAGCCGAGCATTCAGTTGATGGCAAATATATATTATATCCGAGCCAAGAACCAAAACCGATTAGTTACCAAGGCGAATTTGAATTTATTCAACCCAATCAAGAAATATATCGTTCATCTTCGGTCTATCCCGCAAAAATAGTTGATTATTCATCTACTGGAACTAAAAGTGGTTATCGAATTAGTAGTTTTGCGATTTTTCCTATTCGTTATTATCCCGAGACTCAGAAATTAGTTTTGATTAATAGTCTAACCTTAGAATTTATTTATGAAGAGAATCGGGTAATATCAGAACCGATAACTCTCAAACAGAAGGAATTTTTTTCTCAAGATGTGCAATCTCTGATAATCAACCCTGAAGATATTGAACGGTTTTCGCCCCCAGAGAATTTTATTGAACAGAATGAGATTGATTGTATTATAATTACCAGTGATGCTTTATCAACTAACTTCCAACCGTTAATCGAATGGCATAACAAAAAAGGCTTTCGAACCGAGATAAGAACAACTTCTTGGATAATGAGTAATTATAACGGTCGTGACCAACAAGAAAAGATTAGAAATTTTATTAGAGATTACTTTAATACGCGTGGTCTGAAATGGGTAATTTTAGGTGGTGATAATGCAGTTGTGCCCGCACGAAGAGCGCGCGCAGTTGTTTCAACTTATACGGGTAATATCCCCTGCGATTTATATTACGCAGACCTGCAATGGTCCTGGGATGGTAATAATAACAATATTTTCGGTGAAACAACTGATACGGTTGATTTCTTTGTTGATTTATATGTCGGGCGTTTATCCGTTGACAATGCAACTGAAATAACTAATAACATTAATAAAATATTCACTTACGAAAAAAATCCGGATTCTACTTATATCAAGAAACTCTTATTACCTGCGGCATATCTCTGGGATAATTATAACCATATGTTGTCACAGGATTCAATTGAAAGATTCTCACCGCTGGGTTGGATTGACCGAAAAATCAATCTTGGCCAGAATGATGCTTTGCGATATTTAGTTAGGGACTCCTTAAACAATGGTTTTGGATTGGCACATTTAGTTGGCCACGGTGATGATGTTGGCGTTTATATTTATAATAGTGCCCAATATAACACATCTGACCCATCTACTCAAACTAATAGCACAAAACTCGTCATCGTGAATTCAATTGCCTGTTATCCAGGTAATTTTGAATATAATGATTGTTTAGCCGAACGGATGATGAATGTTCCCAATTGTGCTGTTGCAGTTATAATGAATTCAAGATATGGCTGGGGAACTCCGCCAGTAATTGGACCATCAGAGTTACTTGACATTGCTTTCTATGATTTCTTTTTTACTCGCGATTCGAGTCTAATCGGTCCTTGCCACAGCACGGCTAAAGACGCCTATCGATATTATGCTGAAACCCAACAAGTCTGGCGTTGGTGTGTTTTTGAATTAAATCTGTTCGGTGACCCATTATTACCAATGTGGCGCAATACACCAAGACAGATTCAAATTTCACGACCCGATACAATTCAAACCGGACCACAAACAATTACAATTACTGCTACTCAATCAGGAAGTCCAATAAGCAATGTTTTAATTGCCGCTTATAAAAGTGGTGAAGTGTGGAAGCGCGGTAAGACAAATTCTAATGGACAAGTAAGTCTTATCGTTAATGCTTCCTCACCAGGCAAAATGTATATTACTGCGACAGGTGCAAATTGTTATCCCAAAGAAGATAGTATTTTAGTTGTAACCGGAACACCAATGCCGTATATAACATTAGACAGTTTAACATTGGGAACAGTTAATCCTAATCAGACTATTAATTTTTACGCAATAATCGTTAATACAGGTAATGCACCGGCAACAAATACAATTGGCAAATTAAGAACAAATAGTAGTTATATTACAATGATTGATTCTGTTGCTAATTACGGCACAGTTGCAGTTGGAACTCAAGCAATAGGCGATTTGTATACTTTTTATGTTAGCAGTAATACACCTTCAGGCACCCAAATCCCTTTTACCATAAATGTTACGGCTGACCAGGGCAGTTGGAACTTTAATTTTAATGTGTTAGTCGGACAAGCACCACAACCAGGAATGATTGTCGCCAATCATGATACCGGCTATTGCTTATTAACCGTAACGGCATTAGGTAGTATTGGTTATACCAACCCCGCAGAAAAAATTGGTTCAGGATTTCGTTATCCTAAATCAGTAGTAAGTTCATTATATTATAGTTCTATGTTAATTGGCAATTCTGCATCTTATATTGTTGACCGCTTTTATGGACAACCGGCAACTACCTTAAATCAAGATTGGAGTATTGTTGAAAGTTTAAGATTTGTTTCTCCCCCAAGTTATGGCGAACAACATCTTCAAGCCAGTTATTCTGATGCCGCACATGCAACGCCAAAAGGCATTAAAGTTACTCAAAACAGTTATTCATTATCTAATAGCCGTTATGATGATTTTGTCGTTTTGGTCTTTGATTACCAAAATACCGGAACAGCGGCTGTTAACGGTCTTTATTCTGGCATTATTAGTGATTTTGATATCAAGCCGGAAAGTTCAGCAACTGACATTGCACGAAGCGATATTAACCGACGCGCAGTGTATATGCGACGAGCTGTAACTCAGAGTCCAACCGTCGGAATGAAACTTTTATATCCGACTACTGCAGCAAACCTCACTTGTATCGACCACGCAATTTATGTCTATCCAGATTCCGCAATGAATGAAAATATGAAATACCGAATTCTTAATGGCGGAATTAACCTTCCCCAATCAAATCGAACTTATGATTGGTCAATTGCTTTATCCGCTGGACCATTCAATTTAGCGCCATCACAGACTTATCGTGTCGCCTATGCATTTGTTGGCGGCAACAGTGAAGCAGACTTCCTTGCTAATTGCGATTCAGCACAAGCATGGTTTAATCATTATGTCGGCATTACTGAAAATGGAGATAAAATTCAAGTTATCAGACCATCAATTGATTTTTCGATTACGCCTAATATCAGTGCTAAAATAAATAAAATCTCATATCAAATTCCTAAACCCGGTCATATAACAATAAGAATTTATGACATTTCGGGCAAATTGCAGGATGAATTCTTTAATGGCAATGTTAAAACTTGTTTGGGAACAATTGACTTTAAGACAAAACAATTGCCAAACGGTATCTATTTTGTTAAACTTTCAACTGAAAAAGAAAGCACAACTAAGAAATTTACAGTAATTAGATGAGACAATAAATGATGAAATTGCGATTGAAAAACGGGCATCGATTTTTACTACTGCTAATTTTGGGGTTGCTTTCTTCTAAAAATAATCTTATCTATGGACAACAAGAACTGCCTTTTAATCTTAAAGCATTTGACCGACCTAATGATGCCGGCAAAGCAATTACGCTTCAATGGCAATTAGTTCCTGGCGATACTCTTGGCTCGGAAGATTTTATTGGCTATGAGATTTACCGCTCAGAAAATACAGAAGGTCCTTTTGAAGTAGTTGGTCTTGCCTTAAAAGGGTCTGGAGGATATGAAGACCAAACAACTATCGACCGCAAACAATACTATTATTATATAAAAGCAGTATTTAAAGACACATCTTATCAATCACAAGTTGTCGGTCCAGTTATTTCGAAAGCCCAGTGGTTTAACACTGCGAGAATCAATGTGCTTATCTTTACAATTATAATTTGTTTTTTAGTTGTTTACTATATTGAACGAGCAAAAAAAGGTGATAAGTTATTTGTTCGTAGAATAAGCGGTCTTGATGCAATTGATGATGCGGTAGGCCGAGCAACTGAAATGGGACGACCAATTCTCTTCTCCTTTGGACTGGGTACACTTACTGATGTTGTCACAATCGCAGCACTTTCAATTTTAGGCAAGATTGCGAAAAAATCCGCTGAATATCAAACCAAACTTTTAGTACCTAATTATGACCCGATTGTAATGACTGCGGCTCAAGAAACAGTAAAACAGTCTTATTTAGAGGCTGGCAGACCTGATTTATATAATGAAAACAACTTACCGTTTTTGACTACTGACCAATTTGGTTATGCTGCCGGTGTTGACGGCATAATGATAAGAGAAAAACCCGGTGCAGTATTTTGGCAAGGCTATTTTTTTGCGGAAGCATTAATTATGGCAGAAACTGCTCATACCATTGGCGCCATCCAAATTGCCGGCACAACTGCAATCACTCAACTACCGTTCTTTATTGCCTCTTGCGATTATACTTTAATTGGTGAAGAGATGTTTGCGGCATCCTGTTACTTAAAACCTGACCCGCAGATGCTTGGTAGTCTAAAAGGCGAAGATACGGCCAAAGCAATTATTATGATTATCTTTATTGGTATCGTTATTATCGCAACCTTAGGTGTAATACTCACAAAACCATTGCCGTTTCTTAATGAACTCTATGACCGATTACAAAATTGGTTTACTGCAAGATAAAATATGAATTGTAGGACATTATGAGAAATCAAATACCTTTAATTATAGTCTTTCTAACAGGCATCTTACTAATCGTTACTTTCTTCATCCCCCATGAACCATTTGGAAGTTTAGAACAGAGATTTTTGGTATGGTTTTCAATTGTTTCTGGATTTACTATGCTTCTCGGCTTAGATAGTCTAACGCGCTATCATTTGATAAAAATTCGAGATAAAGCCAGTGGCTGGGGGTACAGTATTATTTTACTTTTAGGGTTATTTCTTACATTAGGACTCGGATTTTATTCGTGGGCAAGGTATCAAAGTCCGTTTACGCTCGGTTCACCATTTATGTATCTTTACACATATATTATCATTCCCCTACAGGCAACAATGTTTGCGCTTTTAGCATTCTTTATTGCTTCTGCAGCATATCGCGCATTTCGTGCCCGTACCTCAGAAGCAACAATGCTTTTAGTTGCTGCCGCATTAGTAATGCTCGGTCGAGTTCCCTTAGGTGGTTGGTTATGGCAAAAAATAGTTGATTTAGTCGATTTAATACCAGGAACACATCTATCCGGACTGAGAAATTTAGAAATCTTTGCGCGCATCAATGATTGGATTATGGATATACCACAAACTGCAGCCAAACGAGGTATTTATATTGGTATTGTTTTAGGTGGTATCGCAATGTCAATAAGAATTATTCTTGGTATAGAACGGTCTTATACTTCAGGTTCTTAGGAAATTAACAATGTTTCAGAAATTCAGACTACATAAAATAGAAAAATCTCTGAGTTCTGTGTGTCTCTGTGGCAAATATTATATATGAAATTTTGGGAAAAATTAGGTTCAATTGACCGAAGAATAATTTACACAATAATTCTACTTGCTGTTATCGTGCCATTATTATTAAAAATTGTTATGCCGATTCGAGTATCAGATACAGTGCGTAATGCATTTAATTCAATTGAAATCTTGCCTGCAGGTTCAGTGGTAATGATTTCAATTGATTATGATGCTGCATCAGAACCAGAATTACAACCAATGCTTATTGCAATATTAAGACATTGTTTTAAGAAAGACCTCAAAGTTATTTTAATGGGACATTGGGCATTAGGTCTGCCCTTAGGTGAAATTGCGCTCAATCGTGTAGCCGCTGAATATAATAAGAAATATGGCGAAGATTATGTAAATTTAGGATACCGACCTGGATATACTGCATTAATCGTTGGTATTGGTCGAGAAATCCGAGATTTCTTTTCTACAGATTATCGTCGCGTCCCAATTGATAGTTTTCAATTTATGAGAAAAGTCCACAATTATCAAGATATTAGTCTTTTAATCGGTTTAGAAGCCGGTGCGACTGGGGATGCTTGGGTTCTTTATGCTGGCGGTAGATTTCAGCAGAAAATGTTTTTTGGCGCAACAGGTGTTGTAGCACCTGATTTGTATCCGTATTTACAATCTAATCAGATTACTGGTTTAATTTCCGGGTTACAAGGTGCTGCTGAATATGAAACCTTATTAAAACAAATTGGAACCGGGACTTTGGGTATGCCAACTCAATCAGTAGTACACGGACTAATAATTCTTTTTATTATCTTAGGTAATATTAGTT
>JAOABV010000016.1:0-11800 GCA_026418155.1 candidate division WOR-3 bacterium
AGTATCTGTAGGTTGGGCGGGCAGAAGGGTATGCCGGAGGGTTGCCGAGGGGTATGCCCCCTGGCTTGCCCCCTGGCCTGCCGACCGGCTTACCTCTTGGGTGACCGGAAGGGTCAGTTAGGCCGGTGGTTAAAATAAAAGTATGATTGAAATGGTTAAAGAGATTGTCAATTAATAAATACAGTAGGATAAAACATTAAAAATTGGTGGGAAAAGAATATACTTATCTTTAATTTATTATAATTGCCCCAAACATCAACAATATCTATCTATAGTTAAAGGAAGAGTATAATCGAGTTTGATTACTGAGACTGTCTATTAACAAAAACAACAGGACGAAACATTAAAAACTGAAGAAAAAGAATGTAAATTATCTTTAATTTACCAGAATTTTCCAAGACATAGACAATATCTCGTAAAGAAATACGACGGTCTTGACTCTACCGGGGTTTCTCCAATATTGACAATATCTCTGGTTAAAGGAAAAGTATAACTGAGTTGATTGCTGAGATTATCTATTAACAAAAACAACAGGACGAAACATTAAAAAACTGGGAGAAAAGAATATACCTATCTTTAATTTACCAGATTTTCCAAACATTTACAATATCTATAATGTACCTCTTATTATTAACTCTTAATTTCTAAACCCAAAAATAAACAACGCCCGGGTCGTGGATAATCAAAATCATTAAGACTGTTACCAAATTGTTCTGAAAACATCGTATCAAATAAGTTCTCTAATTTTATAAAAAGATTTAGATTTTGTGATATCCTCTGACTAATATGTAAAGAAAAAACAAAATAAGCCGGGAGTTGTTTGGTCTGCAGTATAATTTGGGGTAAAGAGTCATAAATAGGATAGTAATTATATCGCGAACTTACATATCTACTGTTAATATTTATCGTCGTTCCTAAATCGTTTTCAATGTTTAAACTGGGCGAAAAGGTGAATTGAGGCACATAAGCCTGTTTTCTTCTTTTATAGGCAAATTCTCTTTGTTGTGTAAACCAATCATCAAATATCATTTCTTTCCGAATCTGTTCAGCATATTGAATTGTCCCGGAATACTTAAATGAGACACCGGACATAAGTCCTATTTTACCGGTAAATTCCAGGCCAATAATAGTTGCGGTATCAACATTAAATGGCTGCCAGGTATCGCCGTTCAATGGTAGCCAACTGATTAAGTTATTTATCTTTCGCGCAAACATTGTGGCGGACAAAGATAAATTGCTATTATTGAAATCGAAGCCCAGTTGTCCTGTATTACCGTATTCTGGTTTAATTTTTGAATTGCCTGCTATATAAGCTGATTTGGGCCAATACATGTCATTCATTGTTGGTGCACGAAAAGCACGCCCTACATGAAGTCGAAATTTCAATTCAGGAGTAACCGTTGCAGTCAAACCTAAGGCCGGACTAAAAAATTCTTGAAACAATGGATGCCAATCAAATCTTAAACTGACAAAGGGTTTAAAGATTCGATTAAAATCAGAAGTTCCTTCTGAAAATAGCGCAAATTTATATTGTCGCGGATGCCAAAAAGTATCTTGGGTTTGGGCAGAAAATTTATCATATTCGTAATCGATACCTACAACAATATTGCCGACTGCCGAGAACTGATAATTATTCAATAAGTTTAGATTAATCACTTTTGACGAATAAAAGTCATTATAAAACGAAGTATCAGGACTAAATTGGTCAACCCATTTAAAGTTGGTATTATTTAGTGAATAATAGCCGTTGAATTTAATCTGCCATTTTGGTCTTAGTTCAAAATCGCTCAATAATTTTATGAGATATAAAGTATCTTTTTGTCGGTTAAAACAAGAAGTGGCGGTTCTATCACCATATAATGGTATTTTAGCAGTATTAGGTTTGGGACCGGGTAAACCAAGTTCTTTTGTCGTATATCTTAAGTCGATTCGGATGCGGTTCGTTTGATTAAAATGATAACCACTACTAATGCCAAAACCTTGGGTCAAACAGTCATCATTAGTTCGTAGACCATTGGTCTGACTGCGATAAATATCAAAGATTGTGCCTAATTTATCAAAACGACTCTTAAGTGAAATATTGATATTTGATGTTCGAAAAGAGCCATAGTTAATGCCGAGATTATATTCTATCGGTTTAGTAATAGCAAATGGATTTTGAGTTATCAAATTGACAACACCGGCTAATGCATTAGCGCCATATAAACTTGAGATTGGTCCTTTAACAACTTCAATTCGACTAAGGTTATGCACAGGAAATAGTCCGATATCTGCAATGCCAAGCGACGGAGAATTTATTGCTAAACCGTCTAATAACAATAGCGATTGCTGACTTGTCGCTCCCAAAAGACTGATAGTTGATGCTCCATTAATCAAAGAATAATTTCGAATATCAACACCAGCAGTTCCAGATAAGATGGAAGCAATGTCACCCAATGTCTTAATTTTAATTTCGTCTTGGGAAATAAATAGTGTACTTATGGGCAAAGAATAGAGATTATTTTTGATTCTACTGGCGGTGACAAAAATCGTATCCGTTACTAATTCTTGAGATAAACACAAAGTTGGAATTAAACAAAAAAGGAGAAATAAGGGTGTTTTGGTAATCATAAATCATCCTTTCCGCACAAGGCGATTTAAATTTGGCTATAAGTATACGGTTATTTGCTATAACCACATACTTGTATGCCGAATCTGAAGGACAGGTCTCCTGACTCACGGTTTCAGTTATTGCTGTTGCCTTCCCGTCTTTTCAAAATGCTGAAGGGTTAGTTTGTATATGTTTTGACAGTGGCAGACAGCAGTTTGTACCCGTTTACAGTGGGTGGGACCGTGGCTGATTTTCACAGCCTTCCCTGCCCAATTCTCTTCAAAGAACTGGGTCCGCTTAAACACGGACTTCCTTCAGAATTTATGCATAATTATATTTAAACACCAGAAAAAGTCAAGTTTTTATAAAAGGAGGAAGCGTCAAGAATTTCAGAGGGATTCGTTAGCCGGATTATTATTTAGAAATTACGAAAATATAGTAAATAACACAATTACCCGTTTGCTATTAGCCATTGCAATTTACCCAAGATGCTATGTTTTTAACACCAAATGATTTTAACGAATTTCTTATTGCTGTGAGATACAAAAGTAGTTTTCTGACTTAGAAAATTTTTAGTTATGACAATATATTTTATAGTCCGTAATGTTTTGCCACTTCTTTTAATAAGAAGCGTCGCGGAAGAATTTTTCCTAAAATCAATAAAGATTTAGCATCCCGGCCAATACCGTAATAAAATTTTTTGCGTTTTCGCTGAATAATTTTCAAGATAAGTTCAGCAATTTCTTTGGGGTCGCCGCCTTTTCTTTCAAATTCATTTTGTTTTTCTATTACTATTTGGCATTTTTCATAATAAGATGTTTTAGGATTATATCCTTTGGCCAATATTCGATTGTCAGTAAAAGCGGTCTTGTAATCACCGGGTTCAACGACCACCACGGTTATAAAAGGACATTCCATTTGTAAGGCTTCGGCAAAATTATTAAGAGCAGATTTACTTGCACTATAGAATGCCTGATATGGCAAACCGATTTCTGCGGCAAGCGAAGAGATAAAGATAATTAACCCTGCATTTTGTTTTCGCATATAAGGAAGGACTGCTTTCGTAACCCGAAACTGACCAATTAAATTAACATTCAATTGCATTAATGCTTCGTCGTCACCCGTTTCTTCAATGGGCCCAGCAATACCCATTCCGGCATTATTGATTAAAATATCAATCCTGCCTTTATCCTTAATGATAAACGATATACCTTCCTGAATTGAAGTGTTATCGGTAACATCCATTGGTAGTAAATAAAAACCTTGGTCAGTCAGCGTCAAGGTATTTATTTTTCGTGAAGTTCCAAACACAATATAATTATGTTGTGCCAGATGTATTGCGCAGGCTTTGCCAATACCTGATGATGCACCGGTAATTAACACAACTTTATTTTGAGAAATCTCCATAAATATTCCTTCTTTTAATTTTGAAATCCTATATATCGGTTACCTTGTTATGACCAATTTTTCGGTTAGCATCGCATCGTTAACCTTTACAAAATAGATACCGGTTTTAATATCAGCAAGAAAGACCTTTGTTTCTTTGGAACCTTTGAACTTTTCTTCTTTAATCAGTTTGCCGGTTATATCATAAATTCTTATCTGGCTAATGGTTGACGGACAACGGACAATAAAATACGACTTTGCGGGATTGGGACATATTTTTAGCGGATAGTATATAGTGCGAGATGGACAAACATCCATCGGTTTAGGATTTTCTTCTTCAATTCCAATTGGCGCAGTCAAAAATGGTCGATAATAGACCTCACCTGAAGTAAAATCATCCCAAAAATCATAAATCTTTTGCTTAATTACATTAGTATCAAGTGTAAACCAGTAATTATTTCGCGCATTGATTGTATCCGCAGAGTTATTATAAACTGTGTATCCGGTTGGTCTCAGATTATTTAGATTATTATAATTAAGTCTAATAGAACCATAATCATTTCTTATTGTTGAAGCAGTGCTATCAATAATTGTATTATTGGTGATTGTCGCTGTGCCAGAATTGTAGATGCCACCACCATCAAAATCAGCATAGTTGTTAGTTATTGTATTATTGGTGATTGTCGCTGTGCCATAATAATTGCAGATGCCACCACCACCAGCAGCAGAGTTGTTAGTTATTGTATTATTGGTGATTGTCGCTGTGCCAGAATAATAATTGTAGATGCCGCCACCATAACCATAATCAGCATAGTTGTTAGATATTGTATTATTGGTGATTGTCGCTGTGCCAGAATTGTCGATGCCGCCACCAGAAACAGCAGAGTTGTTAGTTATTCTGCTATAACCAATGTAGAGCGTGTCTTCGTTACGAACCGCGCTACTACAGGCGTATGTAATTTTACAATATTTTAGACTACAAGCAAACGCTTCAGGCTTAAACCAAAGCCGGCCCCACCTTTGAAGCGTATCTATAGCAGTAAAAGTGATTGAATCTTGCGCGGTTCCAATTGCTTTAAGTGTGCCTTTTACCATTATATATTTATTTGCAGTAAATAGAACTTTTACTCCAGGCTGAATATCAAGTCGGACCCCTGTATTAACCAGCACATTTCCAGTTATCACATACGGACTGCCTGCTGGATTCCAGACCGTATTGGTATTAATAATCCCGCTAACATAGGTCGTATCAGCGCTTACTGAACTCGCCAACACACCAAGCATTATGATTACCACAATATTACTTTTATCCATAATGCCTCCTTGCAAGGTTTTTCCCTTGCACTCACTTAAAGAGTATAAAAAATCAAAGTGCAGTCAAGGATTTCATTCTTGACATCATAAAAATTAATTTAATCACGAAAGCACTAAATAAATACGAATTCAAAACCTGTTTAGAATTAAACAGAGATATCTATAACACGAATAATTGTAATCGCACAATTTATTCTTGAATTATTATCATGATATCACTAAACTTCGTGTTTTATTTTCAAATCGGGTTTTTGTGACTTTCGCGCATTTTTATGATTTTTCTAAGTCCCCTTCTTATACGGTTGACATTTCGGGCAAAAGCGGGTTCGACGATTGCCGATTTTGGCGAACTCGATTTTAGTATTACAAATCCGACAAGGCTCACCCTCTCGGTCAAAAACAAATGCACGAAACTGATATTTCCCTTCGCTACCATCTGGTCTTAAATAATCTGAGACTGATGTTCCTTTTGATTTTATACCAACCCGAAGAACATTTTTTAGGGATTTACTCAATTTTTCTATCTCTGTTTCAGTTAAAGAATTGGCTCGGCGTAAAGGATGAATGCCCGCAAGAAATAATGCTTCGTCCGAATAAATATTGCCAATTCCAGCAGTAATCGATTGATTTAAGAGTAGACTTTTTATGGTTGCTTTACGGTTTTTAAGTTTAGAATATAAATAATTATAATCAAATCTGCGGTCAATGGGTTCTAACCCCAATGTTTTTAGTCCATTCAAAACATCCGGATATTTATTCTTAGGCACTAAATACACTCTGCCTAATACTCTCGGTTCAGCAAAACTTAAAATTGCTTTATCAGAAAGATAGAATCTGAGGCGTTCGTGTTTAGGTGCATTTTGTCTATTTTCCCAAACCAACAATTGACCGGATAGTCGTAAATGGATAATCATTTGACTGTTATTGCTTAACTCGAAAATCAGGTATTTTGCCTTACGCACGAGATTAGTTATTCTTTTACCGATAACTCCTTTTTCAAAATCACCAACTGAAGGATAACCAATAATATCTGGACGGATAATTTTAACTTTAGTTATTTTCTTATTGATTATTAACGGCTTTAGTTCTCGTTTAATCGTTTCAACTTCTGGTAATTCAGGCATTGTTTTGAATTATTATAAATATTATAAAAAGGATTACCTGGTTCAGACATTATTTTTAATTATTATATAATTTTTAGCAATGAGCCTCTGGTTCAGACATTGTTCTGAATTATTATAAATTGGAGCAAAGATTAGATGATTCAAGCATTGTTTGAATTATATAAAATGGTAGCAAAGATTATGTCGGGCAAACATTGTTCTGAATTATTATAAATTGTAGCAACGACTATATGATTTAAGCATTCTTTGAATTATATAATTGGTTACAAAGATTATGTTGGGCACATATTGTTCCGAAACTATTATATAATTGTAACAACGATAAATGATTTAAGCATTATTTGAATTATATAATTGGTTGCAAAGATTATGTCGCTCAGACATTGTTCCGAAATTATTATATAAATTGTAACAAAAGATTAGATGGTTCAAGCATTGTTTGAATTATTATATATTAGTAAAGATTATATGGAGTGAGCAAAAATTGTCAATGTAATATTGTAATGTTCCAAGAAGTACTATACAGTTTGTAAGATTTAATCATAATTGTTGTCCGCAATAAGTTTTGAGGTTGTCTATAATTAATCTCAAGTTCTATTTAAGGATAAAAGACGCTAAACCAACTAATTATAAAGCACTAAAAATTGACCCGTCAACCGAATGGTACAATAGGTCCAAAAGATACGATACAGTTTATGAGATTTAATTATAATGGATATGTGAAACAGGTCTTGAAATTAGCAAAAATTGCAATGTGTCCAAGAGATAATATACAGTTTATGAGATTTATAAATTATAATGTTATGTGAAATAAGTTTTGAGATTATCTAAAATTAATCTTAAAGTCTATTTAAGAATAAAAGACGCAATACTAACTACAGTCCTTATCAATTATAAAGCACTAAGAAAAAATTGACCCGTGACCGAATAGAATTAAACCCTTAGTTGATATTATATCTTACTACCTTGCCCTAATTACAGATAGGCTATTGAATAAATCAATCTTTGCTCAAGAATACACTGACCGATATGGTCTTTATTTAAATTAAAATAAAGATGAAATCCCAAAATATCTTCAATCTTTTGCAAGTTCAGGGACACTTTCTCTGATTTCTTATTTCAGTTCAATATTGACATTACGATTGTTTTAATTTAGACTACTAATTATGGAAAAGTTTCTAAAATACCTTAGGGTTATAGTAAAATATCGAAAGTTAATTATTTATAATGTCTTGATTGTAACGGTTGCCGCCGCAATTATCAGTTTAATCTTACCGAAAAAGTATAAAGCAGTTGCTCAAATATTACCGCCTTCTGAAGAAACTGATGTTTTCGGCGTTCTGTCTTCAACTGGTTTATCAATACCGCGTTTAAGTCGTTTAGCCCGCGCAGGAAGTTTTTTTAGAAGTTCGACACCCTCGGATTTAATCGGTGCAATCTTACAAAGTCGAACGATTTTAGAACGGATTGTTGATAAGTATGACTTGAGAAAGGTTTATAAGGTAAAAAAAGGCGTTGAGCCGGCAATAAAAATGCTTGCCAAATCTACCGAGATAAGAGTTTCTGAAGAAGGTGTAGTAAAAATAATTGTCCAAGCGCCTAAACCTCAATTAGCCGCAGATATTGCTAATGCTTATATTGAAGAAGTTGACCGCTTCTTAAAAGAATCTAATATGAGTCGGGGTAAGAGTATGAGAATGTTTATTGAAAAAAGATTAGTTACTGCTGATGCTGAACTCAAACAAACTGCCGAATCCCTCAAAGTATTTCAAGAACGCCATAAGATAGTCTCAGTTGATGAAGAAACTAAAGCCGTAATTGAGACTTATGCAAAATTAAAAGCCGAGTTATTAAAGCGGGAAATTGAATTAGGCGTCACCGAAGATATGGCAACACCGGATAACCCCTATGTCTCATCATTAAAACGGGAGATTGACGAGTTCCAGAACTTATTAAAAGACATTGAATTTGGCAAAGGCGGCAAAGGATTTGGTATTGGTTTTGCGGTTCCGTTTCAAAAAATACCGGCAATATCTGCAGAATATGCGCGTCGATTAAGAGATTATCGCGTCCAATCCGAGATTTATACTTTGCTCGTGCAACAATACGAACAGGCAAAAATTTTAGAAGCCCGCGATACTCCTAATATCACAATTCTGGATTATGCCCGCGTGCCAGAAAAAAGAAGTTTTCCTAAACGAAAAATCATTGTGTTCTTTGCCTTGGTAATCAGTTTCACGGCCAGTGTCTTACTATCCTTTGGAATAGAATATTGGGAAAATATAAAACAAAAAAGTTCCCTTTATCAAGAATTGAATTCAATGGCACAAACCTTAAAGAATAGTTTCTGGCCACTGAGAATGAAACATTATGTTCCGAAAAATAAAAAATAACTTCCGACTATATAAAGGCGCACCTCAAATTTAAAGACTTCTAATCCAAAAGAAATTAATGTCTACCGGAACATTATTAAATCAATCTTTACCTGTTAAACGCATTCCCTTCGCAATATTTTTAATATTACAGATAATCCTTTTTCTTATTGTTGTTTTGTCTCCTGCCAAGATTTCTTTAGCAACAGTTGCCAGCTTAGCATCGCTCATTTTTATTATCGTCTATCCCGATTTACCGGTCGCAGTAATAATCCTTTCGCTTATTATTACAATTGTTTTACCCAGGCCTACTGGTAGAGGACTAATACTTAAAGTCGAAGAAATATTTCCGCTGGTCGCCTTATTATTATTGGTTATTGCCTTTTTACAAAACGAAACATCAAATCGTTCGATTGGCAAGATTGGATATTGGTTAGTTGCCTTTCTCATAGTAGTTCTGATTTCTGGTATCATCGGAATCTTAAAAGAGCGCGAGAAAATATTGATTTTTGACGAACTGATGATGTTTTGGGCTTGGGGGATTTATTTTATAATTGTAAAAAGTAACCTCTCAACCGACCAAATAAAACATATCCTTATGGCTATAATCATTAGTGCACTAATTGTTAGTTTATATTATCTTTTTGAATTTGTGATGATTAGGGGAATGGCACGATTTCGCACTGACCAACAACATATTTTTAATTTTACGATTCCATTACTCTTTGCTTGTATGCTATACTATCCGCGGAAAATTATCCGAGCAATCGCAATTTTATTAATTATTCCCATGGCAATAGCAGTATATGTAACATTAACCCGGGCTTTATGGATATTAGTTCCTTTAGCGATTATTTTGCAGTATTTTTATTTTATGAAAGAAGTTTTAAGACGAACCCATCTTTTAAATTATCTTTTGCCAATTTTAGTTGTGGTTATGGTTGGAATCTTAGGATTTATGTTACTGCAGGGGCTATTCAGTGTTTCTAATTTATTGAGCGAAAGATTCGCCAGTTTTAAAATTTTAGAATACGATGTTTCTTTATTAGCACGAGCAGAGTTATCTCGATATGTAATAGAAAAAGTCGGCCAATCACCTCTTTTCGGTGTAGGATTGGCTGATTTTTTGCGCTATCAATATTTTCCCACTCTGGGTCGATTTAATGTTTATTGGTTAGATAATACCTATATGCAGTTAATTTGGAAAACGGGCATTGTCGGAACTATGGTGTTTTTAATTCTTTTATATTATTTTTTGAGGCGGGCTTGGTTTGTATTAAAAAATGCCGATACGCTTTTAGATAAAATTATTGGTTCTTCAGTTTTTTTCTCTTTTATTGCCTTAGCCATCAGTGGTCTTCAATGTGGCATCTTAGTTGGTTATCGTTTTAATTTCGTTTGGGCTGGACTAATGGCAATTGTTGAAATCAGAGCCCAGGAAATTGAAAAAAGTCTTAACGAGATTAAGAAATCATTATGACCGAAAACACTCAGCAACCGCCAGGAAAATCATTAATTATTGGCAGCGGATATTCATACATTTCTTTATTAGTAAATAAATTTATTGGCGTCTTTACCTCGATTTTTCTTGCGCGTTCTTTAGGTCCTCATAATCTCGGAATAATATCAATAATAAATTACTTATTATTACTGATGCTCTTTTTCACGGGTTTTGGTATTCCCACCGCAATCGTCAAGTTGATTCCAGAAATCGAATTAAAAAAGGGTAGTGTGGAAACTAATAAATTCATTATTTTAGGATTGGTCCTCAATTTTCTCATAATAGGAATATTATCAATCCTTTATTTTGTTCTTTCTATTCCGATTGCTAAATCGATTTATCACGAACCCAAACTTATTCCCTTAATCCAACTTAGTGTTATTGCCTTATTGGTTTTTTCCTTTAATCAATACGGCAATGCAATTATCCAAGGTTTAGCCGAATTTAAGAAATTGTCGCTTCTTTCAATGTTCACATCAATTTTCGGTTTAATTATCTTAATTCCCAGCACAAAATTTCTGGGCCTTAAAGGACCGGTAATCGCACAAGGAATAAATAGTATTATTACCTCTCTCTTGCTGATTTTAACCCTTAAAAAGATTCGTGGTGATTTGAATTTGTTTGCCTTTCCTCAATCGTTATCCTTAAAAGAATTTCGTAAAGAAAACAGTGCCAAATTGTATTGGCAAAAGTTATTATCGACCGCATTTCCCATATTTCTCTCAGGATTAGTTATGACTCCGGCCTTAACCATCCTGACAACAATATTGAGTCGATTACAAGGATTCAGTGCAGTCGGATTTTTTAATATTGCATATTCCCTAACCCAATTTATTCTCTTTGTTCCTACCGCGGTCGGCACAGCATTTATTCCCCTGGCATCAAAACTGGCGATTGAAGACGAAATGAAACTAAATAATTTCTTAATCAAAACTATTTTCGGAGTAGATTTGATTGTCATCACCCTCGCCTTTTTTATCAGTTTCTTCTCTAAAGAAATCATTCTCCTTTTTTATGGGAAATCATATTACCCAGTGCAATCAATTCTGATATTGCTATCTATCGCTTCCTTTATATCAAGTTTCGGCTATGTCTTTGGCTACTATTTAATATCAACAAATCAATTATGGTTTGCCACAATATTAAACTTAATCTGGTTTTTAGTAATAATCGCGCCGACACCAAGTCTTATAAAGCACTTTCAATTAAACGGATTAGGTCTAAGTTATATAATCGCATATATCATCTTAGGAGGAGTGAGTGCTATCTTTATTGGGAAAAAAAATAAAATTAAGATGAATTATTTACTTATGCATTTAATTGGGGGAATTATTCTTTTGGTCGGGTTGTTTTTCGTTAAGATATATTCAGCAAATTATATCTTTCAGATTGCAATTTTATTATTGTTCATTTTGTATGGATTTTACTTTACTATTAAATTATTTAATAGAAGTGAGCGACATTTAATAAAGGTTTTATTAGGAAGTGAACTTAAAAGATTTATTTATTTCGC
>JAOABV010000016.1:11899-30190 GCA_026418155.1 candidate division WOR-3 bacterium
CTTTGTTGATATTTTAAGAAAAATCGGCTATTATGTCTATTATTTTGAAATTCCGCCGGCTTCAGTGCTTCAGTATATTAAAGAACCAACATTTCATAAACGCGGGCTATTAAATTTTTTCTGTCCACCAGTAAGAACCCTAACGAATTTATCTGTATTTGCCTTTCCGCCGATTATACCAGCATCAAGATTTGAGTCTGGTTATATAAGGGCTTTTAATACCAAAAGATTTATCCATCGAATACGAAAGGATTATTATTCTTTAGTTCGAATGCGGAAGAAAAAAGTCGTTGCGATAGTTGTTACACCTTATTGGTTTGATATTATTAAGGAACTAAACTTTTCGTTACTCTGCTATGATTGTATTGATGATGTTAAGGTCTTCTGCAAAGAGAAACATCTAAATTATTTTATTGGTTTACAAAGCAGATTAATTGAGAAGTCAGACTTAATCATAATTTCTGCGCAGAAACTTAAAGATGATATTTTAGCCATTAATTCACAAAAACCTATTGCCTATATTCCCAATGGTGTTGCTTTTGATTTTTTTGTCGCCAATAAGGATAACCCGGAAATTACTAATTCTTTGAAATACATCAAACGGCCGATTATTGGTTTTGTTGGCGCAATCTTTAATTGGATTGATATCGCTTTAATAAAAAAAACCGCTGAAACTTTTTCTGATTGCTCGGTGGTTTTAGTAGGACCCGTTCAAGATATCAAGATTCCCCTATTACCCAACCTTCACTATTTGGGCGTTAAACCTTTTTCTGATATTCCCGCAATAATAAATTGTTTTGATGTTTGTCTGATTCCTTTTGTTGCTGGTGAGGTTTCTGATAAAGTTGACCCAATTAAAGTTTACGAATATCTGGCATTAGGTAAACCTGTGGTCGCGATAAATCTTCCGGAGTTAAAAAAAGTGGCATCTTTAATCTATTTAGCCCAAGATGAAAACGATTTTATCAATGCGATTCGCAAAGCACTTAATGAAAACTCTTTAGAATTAAAATCTTTAAGAATACAATTTGCCCAAAAAAATTCTTGGGAACAGCGAGTAGAAAAACTAATTGATGTTGTCTCAAATTGTATTATTAAACGAGAAAGCCCAGGTCCGAGATATGAAAATTGCTATTGATGCATTAGCCGCTAAATCGTTATATCACGGTATGGGAAACTATGTGTTTAATATCATAAAACATTTATCCCGCCTGTCATTATCTAATCATTTCCTTGTCTTTAAGCGACCGAATTTGTTTTCGGAATACAATCTGACTAATGTTTGTTTTAAGGAAATCAAACTACCTTTACCTCTCCGCATTCTCTGGGAACATCTCTGTTTACCCTCAAAATTAAAAAAGGAAGAGGTGGATTTATTTTGGGGTCCAAGTAATTTTTTACCACCGCGTAAAGTCTGTCTGTATGTAGTAACAATTCATGATTTATCTTCATTTACTCTGCCTGAAACTTATTCTTATTTACGACGCAGATATTATCAAGAGATTATTACTACTTCAGTCCGGCTATCTGATTTTATTATTACGGACTCAGAGGCGTCGAAACGAGATATGCTTACATATTTTAATATGGCGAAAGATAAAATTAGAGTAATTTATTGTGGTCTTAACGAGATTTTTTTTAACCCACCATCCCAAGAATCTTGGCAAGTTATTAAAAACAAATATCACCTGCCGGAAGAATATCTTTTTACCTTAGGTGTATTAGAGCCTAAAAAGAATACTACCCGTTTACTTTTGGCTTATGCTCAATTGAAAAACAACTTGTCCTTCCTTCCGCCATTAGTCATAGGAGGTTCTCGAAGATATGGATGGAAGAACAGTTCACTTTTCCGGATGGTTAAAGAACTATGTCTTACGGATTCGGTTATATTTACTGATTTTATTGAACAAAATGATTTGCCTTTAATTTACGCGAATGCCCGCATCTTCGTTTTTCCTTCGCTTTATGAGGGATTTGGTCTACCAGTAATTGAAGCTATGGCATGCGGTGTGCCCGTTATTACTTCCAACACATCATCATTACCTGAAATTGCCGGTGATGCGGCAATTTTCGTTAATCCCTATGATGTTAATGAAATTTCCCAAGCAATAAAGCAGGTGCTAACAAATGAACATTTACAAAATGAGTTACGCGAAAAAGGAATTGAAAACGCCAAACGATTTTCCTGGAAAAATACCGCCTCCGGTGTTTTAGAAGTGTTAGAAAAAGTATTAAAACAATGAGCCCCATACTTAAACTAATTTTATGTATCCTCTCGATTTTGATAAGTCTTTCTTGTGGTTCTAATAGTGAAAAAGTAGTGGGTTACAAACTAAAAATACTTTTAGAGACAACTTCGGATTGGACGGATTTAATTTTTGACAACACTGATTTTTATTATTTAGGCGAAAAGACTCTAACATCTCATCCGGTTTCAGTTGGACTATTATCTATCAATAAAAATGTCTACGATTCAACATTCACCTCAATTGCATTTGACCTGTTCTTTTCTGAGAATATGCCGAACGAGATTAAATTTTCAGTCCGAAAAGGGGGTATCGGCTATACTAAAATTGCTTTTATCAATGCGCAACAAGAAACCCTGGGAGTCTTTATTAATGATAAAAATACTCCCAATGATGTCCAAAACCTAATGCGATTTTCTATTAAGCGCAAGGTCTTAGGAATTGTCGATACCCTTGAAATAAAGACAAATAGACCAAACTCAGAAAAGTTAGTTTTAGCATTCTATTTTTTATGGTATTATCCTGAAAATTGGTATTGGACTGGCAAATTATCTATTGCCCATCAGCCTCTTTTGGGTCTGTATTCATCTTCTGATGATAATGTTTTGCGGACCCATATAAAGATGGCAAAATCAGCCGGAATTGACGGCTTTATCTGTTCCTGGTGGGGGATAAATTCAGTTTCAGACCAAAACTTAAAAAAATTATCTTCCCTATGTAATGAAAATAATTTTCGTTTTACAATTTACTTAGAAAACGCCAATGATATCAATGAGTTGAAAGGGTCTTTGTCTTATTTAGAATCGACCTATGCTTACCAATCAGCATTTCTAAAATATCGCGACAAACCAGTAATTTTTATCTTCAACCGCATATTAACAACAATTCCTCTCGATTCATTAAGAATCTACAATACGAAATTCTCCATTATAAATTATGGCTATAAAGTAAGTAATCTTGAAGGTTTTGTTGGCTATCACGAGTTCATACCTCCAGAGAACAATATATTGAAATTAAGACGTCGCTATCAATTAGCTAAAGATGTTGCGCATAGTAAAGGAAAACTTTTTGCCCTACCAGTAATGCCAGGTTTTGACGACCGTTTTGTTAATACTCCAGGGACTGTAATTAAGCGGAAAAAGGGTAAATACTATAGACAAAATTGGGAAACTGCATTATTGACAAATCCAGATTGGATACTAATATCAACTTTCAATGAATGGTTCGAGGGTTCAGAAATTGAACCCAGTAGAGAATACGGCGATTTCTATTTAAGGTTAACTCGTGAATATGCTGAGCAATTCAAACAGGTATCTAAAGTTAAAACTAATTATAAATACAACTAAAATCAGGTTATCTTTTTCTAAATAGTAAACTTATGCGCATTGGCATTGATTGTCGTTACCTTAATACTACGCCTCGAGGTGTAGCACATTATCTGATAAACATTTTGAACCAATTTGCTCGTCAAGCGTCATCACAAGAAAATTTTTATCTCTATTCACCATACTCTATTCGCTATCTTGCCCCAAGGCCGAATTTTATAATGCGAAAAGGAAATCTTCCTCTACCCGGAACCTTCTGGTTCCAAACCCAAGGCCGAAGTTTTATTAATACTGACAAACTTGATACCTTTTGGGCACCGTGTGACATCTTACCTTTAGGACTTTCTAAAAACATCTACCAAGTTCTTTCCGTGCATGATTTAACGCATATCTTCTTTCCTCAAACTATGGCAAATTATAATCGACTAATCCATAAAATGTATTTTGAAAAATCGCTATTAAATGCCCATCATATTATCACGATGTCAAACTATACTAAAAAAGCACTTGTAGATTTCTTTAATATCAAGTCCGAAAAGATAAGTGTAATTTATGAAGGTGTCGACGAGAAATTTCAACCATATGACCGAAACCAAACAACTAAAACTTTGAGCCATTACTTAATAAATCGGCCCTATCTTCTTGCGGTTGGAACCTTAGAACCCAAGAAAAACTATCCGTTACTACTCAAAGCCTTCCAATCTCTAAAAATTGATTGGGACTTAATAATAATTGGTAAAAAGGGATGGAAATCAAACGGGATATTCAAAACAATTGATAAATTAGGAATTAATCAACGAGTAAAGATTCTTGGCTATGTTAAAATTGAAGATTTACCCTATTTCTATAATGGCGCGGAGATTTTTGTGTTTCCTTCTTTATATGAAGGTTTTGGATTACCTCTACTTGAAGCCATGGCATGCGGTACGCCTGTAGTATGTAGTAACTCATCTTCTTTACCAGAAATTGGTAAAGATGCGGTGCTCTATTTTAACCCTTATTCTGTTGATGAACTTACCAATCAACTGACAAAATTAATTAATGATGCGAAATTAAGACAAGAGTTGAGCCAAAAGGGAATTGCTCGCGCACAAGAATTCTCTTGGCAGAAGACCGCCCGGCAAACTTTAGAAGTGTTGAAAAGGACAGATTATTGAAAACTATGCGCAATGTTCTTATTAGCAGTTAAAAGAGGAATTAATGGACTTTAACAAAAAATTATCAATAATTATTGTTAATTATAATACTAAGGATTTAGTTCTGCAGTGTCTGAATAGCGTCGCTAATCTTAGCATCAATACGGATTATGAGGTCTTTGTTGTTGATAACAATTCAAGTGATGGTTCAGCACAAACCATTAAAGCACTAATGCCTTGGGTGAATTTAATTGAAAACCATGAAAACTTAGGATTTGCTAAAGCCAATAATCAGGCAATAAAATTAGCCCGAGGTGAATATATTCTGTTATTGAACCCAGATACCAAAAATGTGGAACGAGCAATTGAAAAGACTTTAGAATTTATTGAGAACCATTCTGAAATTGATGCAATAACCTGTCGGGTGGAGTTAGCCAATGGCGAATTAGACTGGGCCTGCCATCGAGGTTTTCCAACTCCTTGGGCATCTTTTTCTTATTTTGTCGGATTGGAAAAAATATTCCCCAAAAGTAAATTATTTGGTCAGTACCATTTAACCTACCTATCCTTAGATAAACCTCATGAGATTGAAGTTCCCAGTGGATGTTTTTTTATGGTGCGTCGCAAAGTTGTCGAAAAAGTAGGATTATTAGACGAATCCTATTTTATGTATGGAGAAGATGTTGACTGGGCATATCGAATTAAAAAAGCCGGCGGTAAAATATATTTTTATCCTGATGCCAAAATTATTCATTACAAAGGATGCTCTTCAGGAATAAAAAAGGAAACTCAAGAAAAGACATTCATTAACAAGACAACTAAAATTAATGCGGTCAATTATTTCTATGATGCGATGAAAATATTTTATAACAAACACTATAAAACTAAATATCCCTTTTTCATTAATTGGTTAGTCTATTTAGGAATTGAAATTAAACGCGGTGTCAGTCTGATTCGTTTAAGGGTATAACGATTCTTACTATTGAACATAAAATTTACGGATTATATTAAAATAGGTCTGAAAGTTCTTTTAATACATACTAAAGAATACAATCGGATAATTAACGCTATAGTGCTGAATATAGCGCAATCCAGTAAAAATAATTTAATGCTTTCTGAGCTAACAAACTAATCTACTTGATGGCTTACTTCTCAACCTGCAGGTTGACATCTGATTATTTATCTCCCAACCCAACCGAAAAAACATTTTTGAGGATTTTGCTAAAAGACACCTGTATAAAATTTGATAAGAGGCAATATTTAACCTTAGATTAAAAATGTTAAAAGAAAAGTTTTACTAGCTACATACTTTTTAAATATCACTTACACGAGATACAAGTTAGTGGAGCAAGTCATACTATCAATTTTGAGTTTTCGCTTTTAGTCAAAAGACACAATTAGCGCTTGTTTTCCAAAATATATGTATCTTAAAGAGAAACTAATTTTTTCAGATTTTAGAATGTTGTCTTGTCTGTAAAATTCTGGTATATAAATTGGGAGAAAATTGTTTTTCGCATATATAAAAACTCAGCGCACAGAGACAATTAATAAATGGTATTACTTTTAAGCCGACTGATAATTATCATCTTTTGATTAACAACTTCGGTTAGTTCCTGAAGTAATTGTCGGTTAAATGTGACTTTAGTGGAACCAAGTTCTAAAACCATTTCCGTGGTCTTATTATTAAGCAAACAAATCCGAACTATTTTAGACCCAGGGTATTGGCTAAGGATAGATTTAATTCGGCTTAGGTTTTCTTGATTAAAATTTTCATTATTAAATGCAATAGTTAGCATATCGTAATAATTTACCCAATCTTCAAAAGGAAGGATTTCTTTGGCTTCGAGTTGGGTCTTGACTTCTTCGCGTAAATTCATCTTACCCCGAATGATTACCAGCAGGTCGGGTTTCAAAAATTGACGACATCGTTCATAGACCTCGTTAAAGGCAATAATTTCTGTGCTGGCAGTAAAATCTTCTACTTGAAGGATGATATAATCTTTGCCCTTTTTGTCTTTTCTCCGAACAAGACTGGTTATGACCCCTCCGATTATAATGTAATCATTAGAAGCATCATTACGGCCAGCCTTTAATTCAGTCAATGATTGACAAGTTGCAATTGGCTTCAATCGTAGAACGCTATATTCAAGTTCATAATTTTCTAACGGATGACCGGAGAAATAAAACCCAAACGCTTCTTTTTCATATTGCAAAAACTTTGTTTTGGTATCTTGTAGTTCGGCTCTTCGTTTAGTATCTTGGGTTAAAATATCTGATTGATTAGGAAGCGGCGTATACGGGCTGGCGGTTGGTTTTTCTTGGGTGAAAAGGCCTCCTTGTTTTTCTAAAAACAAGAGTCGTTCCGAACTTACTTTTTCCAATTCGCTTTCTAAGATTGAAAGCAAATAACTTCGGTCTTTTTCTAAAGAATCTAAGGCGCCGGCTTTGATTAATGATTCATAGGCTTTGCGATTGACATCTTTACGCGTTCGTCTCAGAAAATCCCGAAAACTACTGTATGGGCTTAAAATTCGCTCATTTTTGATTGCAAGGCATACTTTTTCGCCTAAATTTTTAATTCCACCTAAACCATAGCGGATTTTATTGTCTTCAATACTAAACTTATAATCACTAAAATTAACATCTGGGGGCAAGACATCAATTTTCATTCGTCGGCACTCTTTGATTAAGAGATTGAGTTTATCACTATCGCCGATTTCATTAGAAAGTAATGCGGTCATATATTCCACGGGATAGTTGGCTTTGAGATAGGCAGTAAGATAGGAAAGATGTGCATAACCCATTGAATGTGATTTATTAAAGCCATAACCGGCAAAAGGCGAAATCAATTCAAAAATCTGTTCGGCTTTTTTCTCTGGAATGCGATGATGTTTTGCTCCTTGAATGAACAATTCCTGCATCGCTTTCATCTCTTCAGGAATCTTTTTACCCATTGCTCGGCGTAACCGGTCGTATTGCGTCGGAGTGAAACCCGCAATCAATTTAGCAATCTGCATAACTTGTTCTTGATAGACCATTATACCGTAAGTTTCTTTCAGAATCGGTTCCACTGAATGATGAAAGTATTCAATTTTTTTATTTCCTAATTTCCGTTTAATATACTCATCAATATTGGCCATTGGTCCTGGGCGGTATAGGGCAATAACAGCACATAAGTCTTCAATCTTTTCGGGTTTGGACTTGCGCAATATATCCCGCATTCCTTGGCTTTCAATCTGAAACAGTCCGGTGGTTTCGGCTCTTTGCAGTAATTGGTAGGTCTTTTTATCGTCAAAGGGTATTGATTTCTTATCAATTGGTTTTCCTTGTTCGGTGCATATTTTTAAGGTATCTTCAATCACAGTTAAGGTTTTTAAGCCCAGAATATCAAGTTTTAGAAGTCCAATTTCCGCCAAAGCATCCATATCGTATTGAGTGCAGATTTCGTTATCTTGACTTCGATATAAGGGCACAAGTTCTAATAATGGTTTTGGTGCAATCACAATTCCTGAAGCATGAATGGATGCATGTCGAGCCAGATTTTCCAATTTCACAGCAATTTCCAGAAGTTCTTTATATTTTGCAGAACTCTCGATTAAATCTTTCAATTCTTTGATAGTTCCAATGGCTTTGCCAATTTCCATTCCTAAAGGAATAAGTTTTGCAATGCGGTCAACTTCTGCATAAGGGATATCGAGCACTCGACCAACATCACGCACCACGGCGCGTGACGCCATTGTGCCAAAAGTGATAATTTGTGCAACAGAATTTTCGCCATAACGATGACGAATATAATCGATAACTTCACTCCGTTTGTTATCCGCAAAGTCAATATCAATATCAGGCAAAGAAACTCTTTCGGGATTTAAAAATCGCTCAAAAACCAGTCCATACTTTATCGGGTCAATATCAGTAATGCCCAAGCAATAAAGCACAAGACTGGAAACCGCTGAACCCCGCCCCGGACCAACGGGCACTCCTTTGCTTTTAGCATAATCGATAATATCTTTAACAATGAGAAAATAGCCGGCAAAGCCCATCTGACCAATTATTTTTAATTCATACTTCAAGCGCTCTGTGACTTCGGATGTCAATTGGCGGTATCGCTCCTTTAAGCCTAAATTGGTTAGATGCACTAAATATTCCATATCCTGGCTAAAACCTTCGGGCAAAGGAAAAGCCGGCAGGTGGATTTCTTTTTCATCAATGGGTAAAATCAAATTACACTGCTCAGCAATATGCAAAGTATTGGTAATGGCTTCAGGAATATCGGCAAAAAGCCGGGTCATCTCTTCTGGAGACTTAAAATAAATATCCTGAGATTCAAACTTTAATCTTTTATCTTCACTGAGTTTTTTACCGGTTTGAATACAGACCAAGACATCGTGGGCTTTGGCGTCATAAGGGTCTAAAAAATGGCAGTCATTAGTGGCGACTAAGGGTGAACCCATTTCATAACTGAGTTGGCGTAATCCTGCAAGCAATTTCTCGGTATCAGGAAGTCCAAGACGCATAATTTCAAGGTAAAAATTCTCTCGACCCATAATATCCTGATAAACTCCTACTATCTCTCGGGCTTTATCATAATTATCCTGTAACAAATAATAGTTCACTTCGCCTTTAAGACAGCCGGAAAGAGCAATTAGACCTTCGGCATATTGGGCAAGTAATTCCTTATCAATTCTGGGCCGATAGTAGAATCCTTCCAAATAACCTAAAGAAACTAATTTAATTAAATTATGATAGCCGGTCAGGTTTTTACTGAGTAAAGTAAGATGAAAACTGGATTCCGGAATTTCTTTTGATATGGTGCGGTCCTTACGCGAGCCAACCGCAACATAAACTTCAGCACCAATAATGGGAGTAATTCCTTGCGCATAACACAACTTATAAAATTCAATAGCACCAAAAAGATTGCCGTGGTCAGTTAGGGCCAAAGCCGGCATCTTGTATTTTGCTGCTTGATTGACTAATTTTGAAAGTGCAATCGCACCATCCAGCAGACTATATTCAGTATGATTGTGCAAATGCACAAAATTGGCTTTCTTCATATTCAAATCATAGAAGTATGTTTTGTTCCATATTGAGCATATTATAATTTGAACTCAATTCAAGATGTCAGTGCAATGATTCTTGATTTACCCATTCAGAATAATGATTACTACGAAGACAATACATTATGGTTTGAATTCAAATTCAAGATGTAAGCGTAAAGATTCTTGATTGGCAAATTCACCCATTAACGGTGGCAAATTCTGGGTAACAATAACCGCGCGTTCACAAGACCGGTCATATAGTTCGTTGCCAGAACTCTTTTCGATTTTAACACTACTAATCCGACCATCCTTTTGAATTACAAAATAGACTACACAGGAAAAAGCAATCCCGGAATTAGCAAATGGATTTATCCAATTACTGCCAATTTTAGTTAAAACCGCATCAATATAATAAGAATACTTACCTCCTTTACCAGAGATCTTAAGACCAATATTCGGACTTTCTTTACGCATACTTTTGGCCGGTGTTAATTTTTCTTTAGAGGTAGTCGGTTTAGTCTTAATAGGTTTTTTATCAATAATTGCTATTGGTGGAAGTGAAGGAGATTCAGCCTTAGGCAATCCGGTTTCCAGATTAACTACAGCAACTTGAAAAACATCTGGATATAATCTTTCTCTTGAAGGCTTGCTTTTAGTTACTCCTGCTAATAGGACAAATATTACGAGATGGCCAACAAAAGAAAAAAGTAGCTCCTTTTTCATATCTCTAATTTGAAACTTTAAATTTAACATTTATCATTCTGCTGTCACTGTTCCGTGTAGAATTTATTTGTCCAACCTTTTGAGGTTTACTTTTAGCAACTCCGGCTAATATCACGAAGATTATGAGATGACCAACAAAAGAAAACAACATTTTCCTTTTCATACTAAAGTATTATTAGAGAAATTATCCTTACCGAAAACGAAACGCATCAAAACAGGTCATAACAAGTCACATTTAACTTTAGAGAATGTGCTTCTGGCGATATTGTCTTTTGCCCAAATCACTAAATCGGAAATTCGAAATCATTGATGTTATCATTTGTTGAAGTTATTTGCCGGTTCTTTTTTTAATGGCTTGGGGCGATGCTACTAAACTAACATTTCCAATGCCGACTTCCCGAATTTTGCTCAAGACCGTTATCACCAGACCATAATTTACTGCTTCATCTGCAATCAAATAGATTTGGCCAGTTGTTTTTTTCGCTAAGACCGAATTTAGTTCTGAATTAAATTGAGCAAGGTTAATTAGTTTATCCTCAATATAAATTTTTCCTTGCTTATCTATGGTTACTGTTACTCCTTCAGTTCTTTGTGGCACTGCGGCTGAACTGCGGGGAACTGAAACCGGGATGCCGGCTCGACTCAAAGCCACACTAATGCCCGCAATAAGAAAGATTATCATCAGATTAATCGCAACATCAGCTAAAGATGTTATATTCATCTCTGAAATGAATTTGGGCGTATAAGTTGAATTTCTTCGCTTTTGATTATTCATCTTTGCCAATTTAATTCTTTAAGCAAAGTATTAATTTTTGAGTTCGTAATTTAGTGTATCTTAAAACCATTAAATTATTATTAAACTTTAGTGAATTTTTGGTCTTATAATTTTGATTTCCGAACTGGCTGAGACATCTTATTTAGGCATTTTGGCTTAATCTGACAGCACAATAATCTTTCGTAAATCTGACTCAATTTCTAATATCCAACGCTCCATATCATTAGAAAAAGACTTAATTTTACCAACAAAATAATTATAAGCAATAACTGCAGGAATTGCAACTAAGAGACCAGCAACAGTGGTAATAAGTGCGTCCGAAATACCAGGAGCAATGATTTGTAAAGTTACAACTGGGATATGCCGAACTCCAAGAAAAGATTGGAGAACTCCCCACACCGTTCCCAAAAGGCCTAAAAAAGGGGCAACACTACCACAGGTGGCTAAAAATGGTAAGTTTTGTTCCAGACGGTCAATTTCTAAGGATGCGGTTTTGTTTAAGGCATCGCTAATGTTAGGCAAAAGGTTTAATAAATTTGTCTGTTCTTGTGTGACGGGATTATTCGCCTTATAGATTTTCCGCCATTCCTCAACTGCAGTAAACACCAGTTGGGACAAAGGACTTTCAGGATATTCAGTGGCAATGGCATTAAAATCTAAAACCGAACTGCGGTCCTTAAAAAGACTATACAAAAAAAGATTGGTTTTACGAATTTTTCTGAAGAGAAAGAATTTTTTAATAATAATTGCCCAACTAATAATAGAAAAAACAATCAACACCAGCACAATAATTTTAGCAAAAAATCCCAAACCCCACATAATACTTAGAAAGTTTTCGTTTGCTGGCAGGGTTAAAGGTTCAGGCATAGGAAGATGGTTTATTCAACTTAAATTGATTGAGAAGATTTATCTTGGAAAACACAGATTAAGGTAAAGAAAGAAACCGCTCTTTGGCTAATTTGGCCTCATTGGTATTAGGGTATTCATCAATAACCTTTTTGTAATATCTTTTGGCTTTATTAATCTCATTCATTGACTGATAGGCAAGGCCGATTTTATAAATCGCCGAAGGCACTTTATTACCTTCTGGGTAATTGCTGACAACTTTTTCAAATTCTAAAATTGCATCCGGGTATTGTTTTTTAGAATAGTAGCATTCGCCAATCCAATATTGGGCATTATCGGATAATTCGGTATTGGGAAAGTATTTCAAGTAGCGCTTAAATCCTTCAATCGCAACATCAAAATTGCCTTTAGTAAAATCAAGATATGCGGAATTATATAACTCGTCTGGTTCGATATGGGGTGTCGTATAGGTAACAATGCTTTCGGGTTTGGCTTCTTCGGTTCGACCGATTCCCAATTTTTGATAGACTCGACTTAAGCGGGTTTCGTTGTCTTCGATTTTTGCCGATAATTGATTAATTTGCTCAGATAAATTTTCCAGATTGGTTAAAACATCTGCCTTCATTTCAGTTAAAAGTCGATTTTGATTGCGGGATAGACTATCAATCCGTTGAACCGAGATTTCCAGGCTATCCATCTTGGTGCCTTGTCGGACAAAGCGCCAAATTGGCGCACAATTCACACAAGTAAACAAATAGATGCTTAAAATTAAAGTGGTTAAATAGATACCAAGTTTAATGTTTATTCGCATTGGATTCCATTAAAGGCTGGGTCCGATACGGACACAGCCATAGGCACAGCCTGATATAGACAAGGTGGGTCGCACCTGACCAGAGAATATGAGCCGGTGCGACCCATCATTATGCACTTGAAGCTATTATTTGCCGACTTCTTTAAATTCGCAGCGTCGGTTTTTCCAATATTCGTCAGGATTTTCAGTAACTAATCTCTCTTCGCCATAACTTACCGTGTTTAATCGGTCGGGCGCAATTCCTAATTTCACAAGATAATCTTTTACCGAATTGGCGCGTCGGAATCCTAATGCCATATTATATTCACTGGTGCCAATCGGACAACAATGGCCTTCAATCGTAATTTTTACTTTAGGGTTGTCTTTCAGCGCTTGCGCATTTTCTTTAAGAATTACCGCGTCCCCTGGTCTAATATCATATTTATCAAAGTCAAAATAAACTGTAGATAATTTAATCGGTGCTTTCACTTCTTCCGGTTTTTCTTTTTCTATTACTTCTTCTGGTGGTGGTGCAATGGGTTGTTCTTTTTTTACGACCTTTTTAGGACATCCCACTACGGCAAAAAGCAGGATTAAGATGCAACTTATTTTTAGTGCAGTTTTCATAATGCCTCCTGTTGTATAATAATAATTTTATTTGTTTAATACTTTACTTAATTTTTATATTTTATTAATTTATTATATAATATCAATTCAGTTCTGTATTCGGCAAAATTTCCTTTTGGCTACTGAATCTTCTCTTATTTTGCGGTGTCTTTTTGAATTCAGTAGCAATTTCAACAATCTGTATTAACTCAACAATTACATCTTATAATACAAAATTAAATAAATTTGTCAAGGATAAAAAATAGGAAGACACTTCTTTATTTTTAACCTATCAAGTCGAAATTTACACAAAATATTATACACTACCTGTGATTGCTGACTATTCTTAATTTTGGGGCATTTCGCAACTCTTTTTCCGAGTTTTCAAAGATGCATCCGCATTTCGTTTTCAGAAAAATTATCTGTGTTTTCTGCTTATCAGTTTTTGGCTATGAATGAAAGATTTATTGGAGTCTAAATTCATCTGTGTTTTTTTGCCTTATCAGTTTTTGGGCTTTAGATGGAAAGATTTATTGGGGCTGAAATCATTTTGTGGTTTTAGTCTTCTCGGCTTTAGCAATAATAATTTATTAACTAGGTCAAGAATTGTGCCCATAAATAAATCATTTTGTGGTTTTGGTCTTCTCGGCTTAGCAAGCAATAATTTATTTACTGGGGTCAACAATCGCGCCCATAAATAAAATGGAACCGGTCTCGTTATCGCAGATAGCACAAAAGAATGGTCGGTCGACAATCATTATAAATTCTTTTGGTTCGCGAATTGCTGTAACTCTTATTTCTACTGATGTCGCACCAGCGGCTTCAGTGCCTTCTTCGTTAACTTCAACAAATGTTTTATGTTTTACTTCATTGATATATAAATCAAGTGGGGTCTGCGTCATTTCTGAAAAATCGGCCTTTCCTGCGCTAAATGCGATTTCCATTCCCAGATTTTTTAATGCGGTATTTAATGTTTGTTCATATTCTAATTTAATTCGGGGCAAGATAATTGTGCCGTCTTGATAGTCAAATTGCGACAGGTATTCGTTCCAATTTTTTACATTGAGATGAGATAAAAATTCTTTAAGGTTGGAATTAGTTCCGGGTAAGAAGAGATACATACTAATTTTGCCTTTGCCATAAGGAAGTGCAATCCCTTGAAATTTGTCTGTGCTCAGATAGCGATAGTTTCCTTTTTGTTCCATCATTGGTAGATTCTTTTTTTCTCCATTTATTAAAGTGAATGGCCGGTCTTGGGTTTGATTTTTGTCAAAGGTTTTAGTCCATTTGCCTTTGAAATAGACCGCATTAATCAGATAGAGCATAGTGTACATCGGGTCAATCTTATCGATAATTTTAGAGATTTTGCCGTTGGTCTTCGCTTTTACCCAGTTGTTGATAATATTAGATGCTTTAGGGTCAGTAAAATTAAGCGTAGTTATTTGGCTTTGATAATATTTTTTATTGCGTTGCAGAAACTCGGATTTAAATTTAATACCGGCTTTTGCCCATAGAGAATTAGCGATGTTAAGGTTGATTTGGGGGTCAGCACTTTTCAACTGGTTCATCAGAGTTTGATTGCCAAAATTAACTTCATTTAGTTCCATCTCGGCAATTCCTAAGGTTTTTGCCATTGCAGTCTTCGTTTCTTTGCTGGCACCATTATAAGCCATTGACAAGGCAAAAGTAATGCTTAAGGGTGAAATAAAGATGTTTTTATCTTTATCTTGTCTTGTCAATTCTGAGAATAGAGCAAAGGTAAAATTATTATAGGCATTAACTAATTTTTCGGTCGGAACTACCTTTACTTTAGATGGCACCATACCTAAAGTAGTCATTAAACTAATTAAATTATTAGGCGCATTAGCCAGAGATGGCAGGGTACCTAAAAAAATCATTAAACTAATACTTAAAATCATTAAAAGATATTTTGTTTTCATTGGCAACTCCTTTTATTTTGTTTTTGTGATTGCTGGTAGCCGGCAATGATTGAGCGGACTGCGATTACAATTAAAATTAGTCCGGCAATAATTGCGCCCCAGAGTCCTAATAAAGAGAGTGTGGTTACAATTATTGCGGCAATTAGAACTCCACAGAAAATTGCAATCAATGATTGAAAATAGCCTAAACCGAGTAGAAAAGCCGCAACCGTTCCAGTCCAAGCACCTGTTGCTGGTAATGGAATGGCAACAAATATCATCAATCCAATCATTTCGTATTCTTCAATAATCTTGCTCTTTTTCCGTGTGCGGGCAAACAACCAATCAAAGAACTTCTTAAAAAGTGGAATTCGACTTAAGAGTTCGGAAAATTTATTAAGAAAAAAGAGCATCGGCAAAATTGGCAGGATATTGCCGATAATGGCTAAAATCACCACCCGATACCAGTCAAGATTATAAAAATTAATGCCCAGCGGTATTGCGCCACGTAATTCAACAATTGGTAACATTGCCGTGATTAAGACGGCTAAATCTGGAGAAATGCCATAACCTTGCAGTGTGGTAATTATCGTTGAACGGGCACCACAACCGGAAAATAAGAAGATTAAAGATAATAGTAGTAAGATTTTTGAGTTGGGACTCTGTCTTTTTGAATATTGCTTCATTGCTTTTGTCATTAAATGTTGACTTATTGTTTTTATCACTAATTTTTGATTCATTGTTTTTATCTTTCTGAAAATAATAAGAATAATAAGATTAAAGATAATCGTAGCAAGATTTTTGAGTTTTGATTCTGAGTCGTCGTTTCTTTCTTTAACATAGGCTGATACTAAAAAGTATTGTGGTGATAACAAATAGACCTTTTGTATTTTATCTTCCGTATCATAATAGTCCCCGTTTCTTTCTTAAGAACAGGCTGACACTAAAAAGTGCGACAACAATGATGAAGATATACGGATTATAACTAAATGCTAAACTCCAGCGTTTTTGATATTTAGCCATTTGCGGAACAAAAGTCTCCTGAAGAAATTCATCATATGTATAATACCTACCATTACTGGCTTCAGCAATTCTTTGAAGTAAATCCGAGTTTAGACCAGTAATGTCTTCAATGCTCTGTTCCATTATATTAACAATAACTTTTGCTGAACCAATATTTTTTTCGTCTTGATTGATTTGTGCCGTAAATTCATAAGTGCCAGGGGATAAGGTTGGAATTGAACCTTGGTAATTGCCCGGATAAATCTCAAATAGCGGTAATGAAATCTTGGAATTAGGAACTGGAATTTTAATATCCAGATTCGTCCAAGGTTTTCCATTCGGAGTTGTAGCCAAGAGATTGAAGATGATTTCTTCACCTGCCAGATAATTGGCTTTATTTGTTAAGAGTCGGAAGTTTTCCATCTCTTTAATGGCTAAAAACCGCATCAGATTTATTAGTAAAATTTGGAATTGACTGGCACTGCGTTCGGTTTCAATTGCGGAAAAACCCAGTCGCCAGATAGGATAGCCGGTAATCACCATTACTTTACTGTCCTGATATTTTCTATAACCAATTAAAGGCACTGAATCGGGAATACTCTTTGCCCAAATAAGTGTATTAGGTTTGATATTCGTGGGAACACAGATTGCCCATAACGGCGGAGCATTACTTAAGATATTAGTGCCCGTGGTAGTGGTAAAAAGCGTGCTGACAAGTCCTTCGTCAGTTAAATCAAAAAAATATTCTTTGCGGACAATATTAATTTTATCAAATTCAAACGGCGAGATTTCATTTAAGAATGTCTTGGGCTTAAAGTTTTCACCAGTTAGAAGCAAAATGCCTTTTCCCTGCTTATGCCAATTTTGTAAATAGTTCTTGAGTGTATTATCCAGTTGCAGTTCGGAAACATTATCCAGAATTAAAACATCAGCCTTGGTAAAGACTTGGTCAAGCGGTTGGTCAGTTAACGATTTGACCGCGCTACCTGTAAAACTGATAATCGGCAGGACCGTAAAATTCTTATCTGCTTTTAATGCTGAAAGAATAAACCGGGTATTAAATGAAGGACTATTAGTAAAATAGATTATTTGGAGACGACCCTTGAGAACTTCAATGGTAAAATTTCTGCGATTGTTCTGATAGTCTGCTTCATCCGACAAACTGTCAATGCGCAAAGTATAATTTATCCGACCAGCAGATTCAGCAATAATTCGAAAATTAACTTCCTGAATAATATTAGATTGCGCAAAAGAAATTGGTTGAGATGCTATTAGTTGTTTCCGTGCCCATAGACTGACTTTTACCGACTGATTATTAAAACCTTGATTTTTAATGCGGGCAGAAATATCAATCGTATCATCTTGATAACACCTTATCGGATGTCGGACTTGTTCAATAGCAATATCATTTTTGGCTTTAGGACCAAGACCAATGGGATAGATGGGTGCAATCGAACTTTTAGCCAGAGCAACTGGGTCTGGACCATAATTATGTTGGCCATCAGAAATCAAAACAATTGCTCCAGGTAGATGCTTTTGCGCAAAACTGAGCGCCTGACTGATATTAGTTCTTAAGCCCGTGGGATTTTGATAATTAAACATCTCGCCAACCGAATCAGCAAAAGAAAAAACCCGAAACCGCTTATTAGTCTGTTTAATCTTACTTATTAACGGCTCAACCATCTCTTGATTGGTTGCAGACGCCATACTTTTTGAAGCATCTATTAAGACCAAAATCGGAATTTTTGCTGACCGGGTAAAATTGAATCGGAACACCGCACCAATTAGGATTAAAATCAAAAAGATTAAAACTAAAATCCGAAAGAAAAGGGGTAATTTATAGCCAGTAGTTGACCTTTCTCGTAAATCGAGAAATATTATCAGACC
>JAOABV010000017.1 GCA_026418155.1 candidate division WOR-3 bacterium
TTTATTAAGCTGCCGTAAAGAGAAATTCCATAGGCCCAATCAGTTATCCTGTTACCGCTTCCAATCGTCAAATTCACACTATGAGGTGATTCTTGCCAGACCCAAACACCTTCTGATGTATTACCATCGTCACCGATCAGATTATTATTCTCTACTATATAGTTAAACGCAGTTTTTACCCGTGAGTCGTATTTAATATCATCCAGATAAGGTTGAGTTGGATATTTCCTTAATGTTTTCCCCGTGGGCCCCGTGGGATACACTTGAATACCAATTCCCCCGGTCCAACCATATCCGGCAACAACGGGTTCGCTTAGTACATTACCTATAATCTCACCTGCAGTGTTGTCATATACAATATGATATTCATTATCCACAAGGACGTTATTATTTGAATAAACCTCATCGCCTGCAAAATAAACTAAAATTCCGCATCCAATCCAACTTGAATTGCTGCTTACAAGATCTTTGATATAATTATTGGCAATACTCCCGGAAGCACCCCAAGCGATCAGAATACCATTTGGAGTTTGATTAGGCGCAGCTCCACCTATACCTAAAACCGTGTCATGATGAAAATTTGCAATTGCATAATTTCCAACACAGACCAAACCATTTCTGGTAAAGTCTTTAACCTTGGAGTAACAAACTTCAATTGCTGAGCCTGTCTCCCATACATCAGAAAGATAAAAACCTACTGACGGATAAATTGAAGAAACAAAACCTTCAATAAGCACATTTTCAATTAATCCACCGGACTCACGAAAATGTATACCATGAAATGCATTTGCACCACCGGGCATTGAAGTAATTTCTGAGGCATCAATTTTAAGATTTTTGATAACGACTGGACCGATACCCGCTACGGAATCAACAGCAAAAATCACTGCGGTATTAGGGTTCAACCAATCATATCTCGGAAAAAGTTGCGGAATTGAAGTCGGGCGAATTACAGTTGACGCGCCAGCACCAATAAATGTCAAGGATTTTCGGTTTGCACCAGTAAGGGTTACTTGTTCTGGATAGGTTCCGGCAGCAATTTGAATGGTATCGCCATTAGTAGCAGCATTAATTGCAGACTGAATTGTTGGGTAAGGGTCCGGAACATAGAGGATTGTTGCTGAAGCACTCAAAATTAATCCCAATATAACCACTGGTATTATTTTATTGTGCTTCATTTTTACCTCCCTAATAAAAATTTGGGCAGACTTTGTATGATTTGTGCTTTGTTGTTAAACCGGGTTTTGATGCAGGAAAGTTTTGTCTGCCCGCAAAACTTGAACCTACATCACCGGATTGAACCAGTTGCATAATTCCTACCCGTAATGAGTAGAAATAAAACAAGAAATGGAAAATTAAAAAGGTCCGCATATGCGCAAAGGTAATAAGTTTAATTATTTTCTATTTTAATTAATTTTGAAGCAACTACCCGTCTTTGCACCTAATTGTTTTAACAATTATTATTTTATAAAATTTTAAAAAAATTTCCTAAATTGTCAAGTTTTTTTTTAATGGGCTTTAATTAAGGCGAATTACTGCCGGAGCCTTGAAAAATCTATATTGGCTATTATATCAGCAAATTCTTTTTTTCCACTAATCTTTTTATTGAGGGGAAGGGTACAAAACTTTTCAGTTATCTGCTAACATACACATCAAAATAATTGAATAAATAAATTGTTTGTAATATGCAATTTTTTTTATTTTAATTAATAAATTTACACTTCGTTCTTATGAAAATTAATAATTCATCTTATGAATCGAGTCTCAAAGGTGCTTTGGTTAATACTTAGAAAAGTCGTAAAAAATCGACTTATCTTCGATTTTGTATATTATGCTTATCTCAAAAAGTTTTTTATTCCAGTGCTTTCCGAAATAATAATAACTATCTTTAACCGGTTAGTAAGTCTGCAAATTATTCAATATTAATAAGTATATTCTTAATGGGATTAATTCTTGGAATTCTGATAGAGTTTTTGCCAGAGCGGGTCAACTAATGCTTTTAATTCTTGGTCATATTTTTGAAGGGTGTCAAAGTAGTTTTTGTTTTCCAGATAGATACAATCAGGTGCGTAATCCAAAGCACGAGCTTTGTATTTTTTGATTATGGAAAATGCTTCTTGAAAATGGTCTCGAATAATACAGGGTCTAAGCCAATTAAATGATGAGTGAATATCAATATCTTTACTCCGGGGATAACCATAATGGCATTGCCAGTCGCGAATGGCTTGGAAGAAGGGTGTTTGGATTGCGTCATTAAGATTACCGCCGTTTTCAAATATCGTCTTAATATTGGAAACGGCATAAGGAAAAAAGACACACGGTGCAACATCGCCATGCCAATTGATATGCAGATAGCCACCTTCTCTGCCACCAGCAATGCAGCCGCTTGAAGCAGAACCATGATTCCAGAAATCAACTAAAAAGACTTTTTTCTTTTTAATAATTTCCCAACTCCTTTGCCACATCCAAACTCTTTGTTTTGGTGTGGGCATAAAGTCGACCGAGACATCGCGTCCGATAGGCATATAATGGAATATCCAGCCATAGCCAGCACCCATCTTATCAAAGAAGAAATCAATAAATTCGTCAGAAAGCACTTCTTCACAATTTTCCCGAGTTGCCGTGATTGAGATGCCAAATAGCACGCGGTTTTGTCTTAACATCTCCATTATTTTGATAATCTTATCAAATGTGCCTAATCCCCGTCTGCGGTCTGTCGTTTCTTTCATTCCTTCAACGGATATGGCTGGTGTCAGATTACCCAACTCAGCGAGTTTTTGAGCAATTGTCGGATTAATCATAAGACCATTGGTATACATTAAGAAGATTGAATCTGGAAATTCTTCAGCAAGGTTAAGGATTGATTTGTTATCACTTTTATATATTAAGGGTTCACCACCGGAAATGACAAAGAACCGATTTCCCCATAAATGATATGCTTCGCTAATTATGCGTTTAACAACCGAGTAAGGCAGTTTATCTCGTTCACCAGCAGAATTGGCATAGCAGTTGGGACATTGGAGATTACACTGTTTAGTCGGACTGAGGACGAGAAATCCTGGTGGACCGTAGCCGTATTTTTCCAACCACTCTTTAGTTATCCGTTTTAAGTCTTGATTCAGAAAGATTGCCTTTAAGAAAATATTGAGTGTTTTTTGGGTTATGTGTGCTCGGTTAGTGATATTGAGCATTCCTTCAACCAGATAATATAGTTCTTCGGCAATGCGATGGGATTTGGCATAAAGTGGGTTTTGGGCATTATCGCGAATTAGTTTAGGTTTGGCTAATTTATAGATAGAATTAATAATAAACCGGGTCCGAACCGAATTTAATAGATAATACATTATCTTGGCAACAATATCTGAGTTAAATATATTCTTTTCTTTGATTTCAGCCATACCGCTAAAAATCTATTTTACATTTTATCGAATCTCAAAATTTTGTCAATAATACACTTTTGAGAGTTTTGCGAAAGTCGTTTTAGTTCTGAAACAGCATAAAAATAGGAACGAATCGAAAGCAAATAATTAATCGTAATAAGCCGATTTGTCATTCGCATTTTTTTTCAGAGTATTTATTCTTTGAGAGGCTTTAATTATAGTTGATAATTTGCTTGCTAAATAATCAGATATTGCATTCGGTTTCATTCGCCACTGCCAATTGTTTTTATTTGATGCTGGTTGATTCATTCGGGCATTAGCACCTAATCCTAAAATATCTTGCATTGGAACGATTACTAAATTTGCCTTTGAAGCCATTAGCAATTCTATCAGTTTCCAGTTTAAGTCTTTTAGAGGCACTTTTTGCCTTAAATAGTTAAATAACTGCTTTTTTTCAAATGTTTGGGCTTCATTTTTATACCAACCAATTATCGTATTATTATCATGAGTACCGGTGTAGGCAACACAGTTCGGTTCGTAATTATGGGGTAAATACGGATGGTAAAGATTGTCTTCATTAAAGGCAAACAACAGAACTTTCATACCGGGCAAATTGAATTGTTGCATAATCTTTTTAACATCAGAGGTAATCATTCCTAAGTCTTCAGCAATAAAGGGCAGTTCGGGAAATTTTTTTTGCAAATGGTAAAAGAAATCTTGGGCTGGAGTTTTAATCCATTTGCCTTTAATCGCGGTTTTAGCCTTTGCCGAGACCTGCCAATATCCTACCAGTCCGCGAAAGTGGTCAATACGAAGTAAATCAAATAATCTCAGGTTATGCTCAATTCGTTTCAACCACCATTGGTACTGGTTTTTTCTTAAAACATTCCAATTATATAAAGGATTTCCCCAGAGTTGTCCGGTTTTACTAAAATAGTCCGGTGGCACACCAGCAACAACATACATTTCTTTTTTGTGGTTTAACTTGAATATTTCTGGATTGACCCAAACATCAACGCTGTCATAATTGAGATAGATGGGTAAATCACCAATGATTTGAATATTTTTTCTATGCGCATATTGTTTTAAGGACTGCCATTGTTGATAGCAGAGATATTGTAAGAACTTTTCCAATTCAATTTGGCGAGCAAGTTTTTTGCGAAAATACTGCAATTCTGCCTTATCTCTATTCTTTAATTTATCTGACCATTGGTTCCAAATCTTTCCTTGATAATAATTTTTAAGTGCGATAAATAGAGCATAATCTTGTAACCAATACTTGTGGTCCATAATAAATTTTCGATATGCTAATGACTTTCGTAGTCTTTCCGAACGGCCAAAAGCAATGGAAAATAACTTTCTCTTATAGATACTAACTTGCGAGTAGTTAACTTTAGTGGTTGAGAATTTAGGAATGTTCAATAAATCTGATTTATACAGGAGTTTTTGTTTGATAAGTAATTCGGGACTAATAAATAATGGATTCAAAGCAAATGCGGAAATACTATGATACGGTGAATTATCACAAGATAAATCCGTGGGATTCAAAGGTAGAATCTGCCAATAGCGCAGTTGGGCAGAAGATAGAAAATCAATAAATTTATACGCAGAAGGACCAAAATCACCAATGCCATATTTTGAAGGCAATGATGAGATGTGAAGCAAAACGCCGCCGGCTCTTGTCTCAATCATTGTTAAGATGAAGTATAGGGTCTTACAAAAATCTCATAAACTTTACTACCATTCTGATATGCTTCAACATTGCTGGGTGCAGATTCAAGCATCTTCTGATATTCAGATTCTAAATCAATGCTCGTGATTTCTCTTGTGAGTTGAATGGCTCGACCAGCATATCTTAAGATTTGAATTGTCTCAAGACCAGAGATGTCATCAAAATACCAACCACAACTGGTAAACATTAATAGAGTATTATATTGAATCTCTAAGATTTTTAGTAGTTTGGTAATTTCTTGAGATGATAATTCTTTTTTGCAATGTTTATTGATGAATTGGCTAACTATCACAGGGTTGGGATTTAGAAGGATTTCAATATAGTCGTTTCGGGCATGCCAAAAGTTATTAGTATATTGATGAGCAATCGGTTCAGTTATTTCAATGATTTTATCTCGTAACCAATCCATAGCATTTCTTAAAGGTGTGCGCCAATTTTGGTGCCAATTCGGATGGGTTCCAGTGCAACAGCCACAATTTGACCGCCATCTTTCAATACCATGCGCACAACTCCAGGATGTATTTTCAATAATTTCAACTTCATATTCTGCAGGATATTTGGCCAAATATTCTGAATAATTCGTGAGATGTGCTAATTGGTTAGTTTCAATATAATCAAGACAATAGGCTAAAGCCATTTCGCCAAAACGATGGTGATGGCCATAGGTTTCGCCATCAGTCGCAATATGAACTAATTGGGGTCGGGTATCACCCATAAACTCATTTCCTAATCTTTGCGCAAAGACCTCACCATTGGATAAAAGATTATTAAACGCAACATCAGTCGAAATTGTCTTGTTATAGAAAAATAGATTGATTGTTTTTGTGCTGGGTAATTTACAGAGATAGACCTGTTTCGTGTCGATATTGCCATTAGTTTCAATCCATTGGTCACTACCGATTTTGCGAGTTCGTTTTGCTTGATGAGGTGAAAGAATTGTAAATTTAATATCAAGTTCGGCTAAGATCTCAAGTGTTTTTATATCCACTGCAGTTTCTGGTAGCCATATTCCGATGGGTTTTCGTTTGAATCGGTACTCGAAATCTTTTATTGCCCAATAAACTTGAGTTCTTTTATCTTGCTCATTACCTAAAGGCATAATAATATGATTATAGGCTTGCGCAATTGCAGAACCATTGCCAGCAAAGTTTTTTTGGCTTTGTTGGTCAGATTCAATAATTGCTGTATAGACTTCAGGTTCATTCTTTTCCAACCAAGCAAGTAAAGTTGGACCAAAATCAAAATTGATTTTGGTATAGTTATTGATTCTTTTGATAACAGTGCCTTTTTTATCAATAATTGGTGCGGAAAGATTCGGTTTATAGCACTCGGCAGTAATTCTTTGGTTCCAATCATTGTAAGGAAATGCTGAAGTTTCATTATCTATCTTATTAGTCCAGGGATTTTCTCTTAAGGGTTGGTAAAAATGGCCATGAATACAGATATAGCGGTTCATATTAGTTCTTTTCCTATTATGTTGATGGCTCAAGGATTATTTCGTATTTATTCATATTTAATAATATTAATTTCTTCTTTTTAGTCCTTCTCACTGACATTAATAATTATGGCAATAGTCCAAGATTATCTAATAAAAGTTGGTAAAATGTTTGTGAATACGAATATAGCGGTTCATCTCAGACTTGTTTACGAGTTATTATTATTATTTCTATTGGGATTATATTTTAATATTAAAGCGGATAGAGGAGGTAATGTTAAGAGTAAAGAATAAGGTCGGTTATGCCATGCGGTTGGATTAGAATTGACCCCGCCTAAATTACCAATGCCACTGCCACCATATTCTTTAGCATCGCTATTAAGTAGTTCTTGCCAAAAACCAGATTTGGGCACTCCAATCCGATAATTTTCTCTGGGCACAGGTGTAAAATTACAGACTACGGCAATTATTTCATTACCTGAACTATCTTTTCTTAGATAACTGATAACACTATTATCCGCATCATTACAATCAATCCATTCAAAACCGGAAGACTGAAAATCGGTTTGGTATAAGGCTGGTTCTTGCTGGTATAATTTATTTAAGTCTTGTAGCCATCTTTGGATTGCTTGGTGCGGAGAGTGTTTAACTAATTCCCAATCTAAACTTTTTTCGTGTGACCATTCCTGCCATTGGCCAAATTCTCCACCCATAAAGATGAGTTTTTTCCCAGGATGCGTGAACATATAACCTAAAAGCAATCGAAGATTAGCGAACTTCTGCCAGTCATCGCCAGGCATCTTTGACAATAACGAACCCTTACCATAAACGACTTCATCATGAGATAGTGGTAACAAGAAATTTTCTGAGAAAGCATACCAGATGCTAAAGGTTAATTGATTATGATGGAACTTACGGTAAATTGGGTCTTTATTCATATATTCTAAAGTATCGTGCATCCATCCCATATTCCATTTCAGACCAAAACCTAATCCGCCAACATAAACCGGTCGCGTCACCATTGGCCAGGCAGTTGATTCTTCTGCAATTGTCTGCACATCAGGATACTCTTGATAGACAACTTCATTTAATCGTTTAATAAAACTAATTGCTTCAAGATTTTCTCGACCACCAAATTCATTGGGAATCCATTCGCCATCTTTACGCGAATAATCTAAATAGAGCATTGAAGCCACTGCATCGATTCTTAATCCATCACAATGGAATTTATCCAGCCAAAATAGAGCACTGCTAATCAGAAAGGAGCGGACTTCATTTCTGCCGTAATTGAAAATATGACTTTTCCAATCAGGATGAAAACCTTTTTTCGGGTCTTGGTGTTCATATAGATGTGTGCCATCAAAAAATGCTAAGCCGTGAAGGTCATTCGGAAAATGAGAAGGCACCCAATCTAAAATCACACCGATATTATGTTTATGCAGTTCGTCAATCAAAAACATTAAATCTTGAGGTGTGCCATAACGACTGGTGGGAGCAAAATAACCAAGAATCTGATAACCCCAAGAGCCATAAAATGGGTGTTCCATTATGGGTAAAAACTCAATATGGGTAAATTTCATCTTCCTAACATAGTCGACAAGCGGTTTTACCAATTCGCGATAAGTTAAGAATTGATTATTCTCTTTTCTCTGCCAAGAGCCGAGATGCACTTCATAAATAGAAATTGGCGCATTCAAATTGTTGTATTTATGACGAGACTTCATCCAGCGATTATCCTGCCAATCATATTTCAAATCCCAGACAATAGATGCGGTTTTGGGTGCAATTTCCCAGTAAAAAGCAAACGGGTCACCTTTATCAACTTGATAATTATTATACTTTGAGACGATATGATATTTATAAAGCATGCCTTTCGAAACATTTGGAATAAAACCTTCCCAGATACCGGATTCGTCCCAACGCACGGCTAAAGGATGGGAGTTAGGATTCCAATTATTGAAATCACCGATTACTGAAACTTGTTGAGCATTTGGCGCCCAAACAGCAAAATAAGTGCCGGTAAGATTGTCAACCGTCATCATATGCGCACCAAGTTTTTCATACAATTTGAAATGGTTGCCTTGCTTGAAAAGATAAATATCCAGGTCAGAAAACAACGACGGGCCATAAATGACTTGGCAATTTTTAAGCGAATCAATGTTTGGCGTATCTCGTATCATAGTGCATTCGTTAATTTTCACTAAATATATATTTTAATTAAGTTTAATCCAAAATCAAGATAAGATAGCAGGGGAATTAAATTCTTGGAACAGATACAATGTCTTGTGACTGTGTTAGACTTAGTGGGATTAAATTCTTTGGAATAGATACAATGTCCTGAGGCTATGACAGATAGCAGTGGAATTAAATTCTTAGAATGGATACAATGTCTTATCGCTATGTTAGACGGCAGTGAAAATAAATCCTTTGGAACAGATACAATGTCTTGTGACTGTGTTAAACAACATTTAGAATAGATACAATATCTTGTGGCTGTGTTAGATACTGGTGAAAATAAATCCTTTGGAACAGAACAATGTCTTATCGCTATGTCAGATAGCAGGGGAATTAAATTCTTATAATGGATACAATGTCTTGTGACTGTGTTAGACACCATTGGGATTAAATTCTTTGGAATAAATTAACACTTTTCACTTGCTGATAAAGTGGTTTATCCTGTTTGACTATCCCAGATTTTCTTATTTCAGTGTTTTCCGTGGTTTCTATGGTTTCAGTGTCTTCAGTGTTTTCAGTGTTTTCAGTGGCAAGTTTTACCTTTTCTGTATCTTCAGTGGCAGATTTTCTCTTCTTTGGGTTCTTTATGGTTTTAAGGATTTCTTTCTTCTCAGTGTCTTCAGTGGCAAATCCTATCTTCTTTGTGTTTTCTATGGCTTTGTGGTTTTCTTCTCTTTGTTTTTTAGAAGAAAGAAAAGAAAAAGAAATATCATTAATATCATTAATATTATTCTTTGTTACTAATTGATACTTTGTTACTAATTGTGCTGTTGCAATAGGTGCAACAGGGGGTGTTGCAATAGATGCAACAGGTCCTGTTACAAAATCCGTAATCTGAGGTGTTAAAATAGAACCTGTTGCATTCGTTGCAATAGGAGCTTTTGATATAGGTGCAATAGGTCCTGATCCACTTGTCCCATTAGGTTGACTCGTTCGGGATTTAGGTTGAGAATTACCGGATAGATTATACACTTTTCTTAATTTCTCAATATCTGACTTCTTAGCAAAACAAATATCAATCAATAAATCAGTAAAAGTATAATAGAGCGTGTTATCCTTATCTCTAATCGTCTTAATCAAACCCAATCTTCGCAACTTATTGATTCTTCGTGAAATAGTCCAAGTGCCCTTAATCTTGGCTAAAGGTAAACTTGAGATTAAGTGTTTGTAATTGAGCCAGATATACTCTTCGCCTTGATAGATAATCCGTTTGCGGTCGCGGTAATAGACAAAGTCCTTCAGATAATCGACAATTGCCCAATCCACTAAATCGGTCTCAGCAATCAGACCAGAATACAAGATACCGAGTTGATTAACCGTAATCGTGTATTTCATTATCTTTTAGCCCCAGAGCCACAAAGCCACAGAGAAAACCCAATAATTATTCATTGCGCTTTCTTTTGTATCCTTGGGGTAAATTTTTACCCCTGGTATAGTGGGAGTAGTTATTATCCGGCATCCTTATCTTTAAGTCTTTGATAATAAATCAATTATCGTTTTTTAGTCTTAAGATTCATCGGTATTTTGTTTCTCTTGGAAAATAAATCGATTATCGCATTACGAATCTTTACTAAAAGTTGTTTTTTCAATTGTCTTTGTTGCCAGGTTTTGGTTAGGATTTTGATTTCGGTTTTGAGGGTTTTGCCTGAGTGTTTTCGGAGGAGTCGGTAGAGTTGTCGTGCGAAGTTGAGATAGGGAACATTATGCCAGGTGGGTAAGCCAGATTCACCCATAATCTTTTTAACCGCATTTTCCAGTTTTTCCAGATTAGCGAATTCTTGAGATAGTTGTTCTTTAATCTGTTGTTTATAAAGCATTTGCCTTATACCTTGCGAATAGGCATTAAAGTTCTTATTCCAGTTTTTCATTCGGCTCATAGTATTTGTCCGGTCAGTTGCATATTTAATTTTAATATTTAATATTTTTTAATTTTAATATAGATGGCTGGGGGTTATCCTTAAGGATAACTTTATGCCCCGGGTTATTTATATTTGCCATCTATAATGCTATGACACATAAAAATGGCATTTTGGGGAAAAAACTTTTAGGTTGATTGATTTTTTTAGGGGTAGGGCGGGTCTGTTTATGGTAAAAGTTAAAAGGTTCAATAGTTCAAAAGTTAAAGGGTTAAGGGTGCGGGTTGGATTTGCAATTGTTTGTTGACTTCAAAAGCAATTTATTTTATAATTATTGTTAAATTTTATGTAAATACATTTTTTAATTTTATGTGGCAAATTGATAGCAATTTTTATGAGTTAGAATGAAGCGTTATCTAAATTATCTTTATGTGGCAAATTAAACCGCAACCTTTATTAGATTGGCAACAATTGTTGCCGGAACTGCCCAATAAAATTAATCTTAGGTTAGTTCAATTGTTAGTCTTAAGAAATATTAAATCCGCTCAGGAAATGATAAAGTTTCTTAATCCCGAACTTTCTTATCTTCATCCCAATACGCTCCTGCCTGATATTGAACCAGCCTTACATCGAATCCAAAAAGCCATTGCGCAAAAAGAACCGATTCTGCTCTGGGGACATGAAGATTTAGATGGTATTTCGGCAATTGTTGTGCTCTATCAAACCTTAAAAGCCATTAAAGGGCAACCATTATATTATATTCCCCAAAAAGGTAAAGAACGCCATGGCTTAAATCCAGATAAAGTCCAAGAGTTTCAAAATACTGGTGTCAAATTAGTAATCACAGTTGATTGTGGTATTACCAATAATCAAGAGATTGAGATAATCCAAAAATCCGGAGTTGATGTTATTGTTACGGACCACCATGAGGTTTTAGATAAATTGCCTAATGCTATATCTAATGTTAATCCCAAACGCCTGGATTCTCAATATCCTTTTTCGTTGCTTGCTGGTGTTGGTGTCGCATTAAAGGTTGCTTTAGCCTTAGTCGAAAAGCACTTAACGGTTAGTCCGAAAGAGTTTTTCTCGCTTTTTACCGATTTATTACCGATTACTGCTTTAGGCACAATTGCCGACCGGGTGCCGTTGATTGATGAGAACCGAATTTTTACCCAGTTAGGACTAAAAGCACTACCTAATGTTAAAAACAATGCAGTTAATGCGGTCTTTGATGTTGTGGGACTGAGCAAACAGAATCTAACCGTTGAAAAATTCTTTGCCGAAATCATTCCATTGTTCGGTTCGGCTAATGGCAATCAAGCCTGCGATTATTTTCTTAACCAAGACTACGATGCTTGTTATCAATGGGCACAGGAATTATACAAACTAAGTCAAGAATGGCGAGAAGCGGCAAAACAGAATTGTCTTATTGCCGAACAAGTCAAAGATATGGGCGATGGTATTATTTTAGTTTATGATGAAAGATTGAACTTAAAAGCCTTAGGCCATTGTGCGGGTCGTCTTAAAGATGCTTATCAACTACCGGTTGTAGTAATGGGCAAAAGAAATGATGACTGGGTTGGTGAATGTCGAGGCATTAATGGTGTTGATTTGATTGCAATGCTTAAAGCTCATAGTGCTTATTTTACTGACTTCGGTGGTCATAAAAAAGCCTGTGGCTTTACCCTACCCAAGGCAAAATTAAAGCCGTTTATCAATGCGGTGAAAAAATATGCTAAGGAAAAATTTGTCGGTAATATCATTAAAGAAAATCAGTTGATTGCGGATATGATTTTACCCTTAGATGAAATCACGGACGAGTTTAAGCAACTGGCACCATTTGGTGAAGCCAATCCGGCACCGGTTTTAATCAGTCCGAAAACTAATCTCACCAAAGAAGATGGTAAGATAATCTATCCTCCAAGACCCGAACTTAAAATTGAATGTGCGCCAAATCTGCCAGTAAACTTCAGTGGCAATACTTATGATATTCTGTATACTTTTAATGATAACTTAGAAATAACTGTATTAGATTTAGCCACCGCGTATAATGGTCGTTAGTCATTAGTCATTGGTCGTTAGTTTTTGAGTTTGGAGTTGTCAGAATGCCGAAAAGGGTTCATGTTATCCGAAAAAAATCACGGCAACGCCATTTTTGGATTTTCTCTAACGAAGTCAAAAAAGTTGAAGGCAATCCCCAAACCGGTGATGTGGTCTTTGTCTATGAGCACAACCATTTCATTGGTAGCGGACTTTATAATAAAAATTCCCTAATTCGCATTCGGCTCTATTCGGAAAAAAAAGAACCGCTCAATGTAAATTTTTTTGAGGAACGAATACGAAAAGCCTATGCCTATCGCAAAACCATTTTACCGAATGAAAACGATTTTCGTTTGGTCTATGGTGAAAGCGACGGTATTCCAGGAGTAGTGATTGACAAGTATGCTAATACTTTTGTCTTACAAACTTATTCAGCCGGAATGGATCTGCGCCAGAATTTAATTGTCTCGGCACTGAAAAATATCTTTAATCCGACCGCAATCTTTGAAAAGAATGATTTTCGTTTACGCGACAATGAAAAATTACCCCGACGGGAAAGTCTACTTTATGGCGATATTTTAGCCCCGGTGATAATTTCCGAAAATGGCGTAAAGTATATCGTCAACATCCAAGCCGGACAAAAGACCGGTTTCTTTTATGACCAAAGAATCACTCGGCAAAAAGTGCAAGCAATGAGTAAAGATAAATCGGTCTTAGATGTCTTCTGTTATACTGGTGGTTTTTCTTTGAATGCGGCAAAAGGTGGGGCTAAAGAAGTGCTGGGCATTGATGCTTCCGAACCCGCCTTAGAATTAGCCCGAGAAAATGCCAAACTTAATAAACTCCACAATGTTTGTAAATTTATCAAAGGCGATGCTTTTGTCGTCTTAAGAGAACTCAACCAAGAAAAACGCAAGTTTGATATTATTGTCTTAGACCCACCACCATTTTTTAAGAAACTCTCAGAAAAACCGCAAGGCATTAAAGGTTATAAAGATATTAACTTGCAAGCCATGAAACTTTTAGCCGAAGGTGGAGTTTTAGTAAGTTGCACTTGTTCCCATTATCTTTTCTGGCAGGACTTATTAGATGTCTTATCCCAAGCCGCACAAGATACTGGTAAAACTTTTAAGATTATTGACCGCACCACTCAAGGACCTGACCATCCAGTGCTGTTAAATATGCCGGAAAGTGAATACCTGCGCTGTTTTTTCTTAGAAGTATACTAAAATAATTCAAGGTAACGGTTTGAAAGTCAAAAATTAATATGCCAGAAAGTGAATGTTTGCGTTGTTACTTCTTGGAAGTATACTAAAAATCAAAAACTCACAACCCAAAACTCAAACTAAGTAGGATTGAGAATATTTGCCAGGTAAGGAAAGATTTTAGTCTTTAACTCATCGGGCAAAATTTCATAATGAGAAAATTGTAAAGAATGAGTTGCTCGGCCTTGAGTCAAAGACCTTAAAGCGGTAGTATAACCAAAGGTTTCCGCCAAAGGCACAAGCCCATGGATTATCTTATGCCCCTTTATCGATTCGACTGAAACGACTTTGCCTCTACGAGCACTTAAATCTGCCACAATACTACCAAGATAAGCATCAGGTGTCACCACTTCTAAATCCATTATCGGCTCTAAAAAAGTCGGATTCCCTTTAAGAAAAGCATCCCGAAAAGCCATTGTCGCCGCAATTTTGAACGATAACTCTGAGGAGTCAACTTCATGATAAGCACCATCAATAATATGCACCGCAATATTAGTAATCGGATAACCGGCTAAAACACCGGTATTAATACTATCTTGAATCCCACTTTCAATTGCCGGAATAAACTCTTTGGGTATAACTCCTTCTTTTATTTCATTGATGATATAAACACCGCTTTCTGCGGGTTCTAATTGTAAAGTAACTACACCATACTGTCCCTTTCCACCAGTTTGACGGATGAATCTGCCTTCTGCGGAAGTTGATTTTGTAATTGTCTCCCGATAAGAGACTTGCGGTTTTCCAATATGACAGGCAACACCAAATTCTCTTTTTAATCGTTCCAAAGTAACCTCTAAGTGTAATTCGCCCATACCTGAAAGAATCGTCTCTTCAGTTTCAGGATTGACTTTAATTTTCAGTGTCGGGTCTTCAACGGTTAAAGTATTGAGGGCATCAGATAATTTTGTCGCATCACTTTTAGTCTTCGGTTCAATGGCTAAAAACACAACCGGTTCCGGAAATTCCATTGGCTCAAAAGCAATCGGATGTAAAATATTGGACAAGGTATAGCCGGTCTTAATTTCTTTAATCCCAACAACCGCGCCAATCTCACCCGCCTGGAGTTTTTCAACTTCTTGTTTATAATTAGCATGCATCACTAACAGTTTCGAAATGCGGACTTTCTCCATCGTAGGCACAACCAAGACCTGACTTTTTTCTTCAATTTTACCCGAATAGACTCGAATATAGGATAGATAACCGCGATGCGGGTCATTAGCAATTTTGAAAACCAGTGCTGAGAACGGTGCTTTTGGGTCTGCGGGTCGAGTCTCTTCATTCTTTGTGTTGGGATTAATACCTTTCATTGGTGGAATATCTACTGGTGATGGTAAGAAATCGACAATCGCATCCAAAAGTTTCTGCACGCCTTTATTTTTCAAAGCACTTCCACATAAGACCGGCACAATTTTTAAGTTAATAGTTAATTTGCGAATACTCTTAATTAAATCCTCAGCAGTAATCTTAATACCTGATAAGTATTTTTCCAAAATTGTCTCATCATAATGGCTCAAGGTGTCAATAATTTTTTCCCGATACTCTTTGACTAAATATTTTTTTTCCTCAGGAATCTCAACTTCTCGAAATTCAGCTCCAAGAGTTTCGTCAAGCCATATAAATGCCTTTTCATAGATTAAATCAATACAACCTTGAAAATCATTTTCACTGCCTATCGGCAATTGAATAGCAACAGGAGTCAAAGCGAATTTCTCCTGCATCATACTTAAGACCCGAAAGAAATCAGCTCCAATGCGGTCAAGTTTATTGATAAAGGCAATTCGGGGAACTTTGTATTTATCGGCTTGACGCCATACGGTTTCGGATTGAGGCTCGACACCACCAACACCACAAAAGACGACCACGACTCCATCTAAAACTTTTAACGAACGCTCAACTTCAATCGTGAAATCAACATGACCTGGTGTATCAATAATATTAATTTGGTGTTCTCGCCAAAAACAAGTTGTTGCTGCTGCGGTAATCGTGATGCCTCGCTCTTTTTCTTGGTCCATCCAGTCCATTGTTGCTGAGCCTTCATCAACTTCGCCCATCCGATAGATTTTGCCTGTATAAAAAAGAATGCGCTCAGTGGTCGTCGTTTTTCCGGCATCAATATGCGCCGCAATCCCAATATTTCTTATCTTAGTTAAATATTCCATAATAATTCAAACAAGTTTTTTTATTTTAATCAATCTTAAAAATCAATCTAATCTAATAATTACTTTTGCATTCTGAATTATGTGATATATGATATAAATTGAATTTAGTATTATACTTTATCTTCAACTTAAGTCAAGCAGTTTACCTATTGCCTCTTGATTTATGGCTAATTTTAGATAAAATATTGTATGTTAATCGGGATAAGTATTTCTATAATCCGAAACAGATAAATAGATTAATTAGAGATTAGATTTAATGCTTGTAAGTTAATAATTACTTATGTCAACAAATAAATCCGACTCCAAAAATACAACGGTCGAAGCGACCAGGGTCGATGCGACCAGGGTCGGTGCGACCAGGGTCGATGCGACCAGGTATGACGCATCGCAGATTCATGTCTTAAAAGGCTTAGAAGCGGTTCGTCGCCGACCCGCAATGTATATCGGCGATGTTGGCATCAGAGGTCTGCATCATCTTATTTACGAAGTCGTTGATAATGGCATTGATGAAGCCCTTGCCGGTTATTGCGATAAGATAATTGTTGTGCTAAAGAAAGATGGTTCTGTTTCAGTTGAGGATAATGGTCGGGGTATTCCCGTTGATATGCATCCGACAGAAAAGAAACCAGCCTTAGAAGTCGTCTTAACCGTGCTTCATAGCGGTGCTAAATTTGAAGATAAGGTATATCAGATTTCCGGTGGGCTCCACGGCGTTGGTGTCTCTGTAGTCAATGCCTTATCGGAATACTTAGAAGCCGAGGTCTATCGCGATGGCAAAATCTATTTTCAAAGATATGAACGGGGTGAAACTAAAACCAAACTTGAGATAAAAGGCAAAACAACCAAAACTGGCACCAAAATCACATTTAAGCCCGATAAAAAGATTTTTAAGAAGACCGATTTCGACTTTGACACAGTTGCAACCCGCTTACGAGAACTTGCCTATCTCAATAAAGACCTAACGATTGAACTGATAGATGAGAATAGTGGCAAAAAAGAGAGTTATCATTTTACTGGCGGCATTGTCGATTTTGTCAGTTATCTTGATGAAGGTAGAAACCGGTTGCATAAGCCAATATATATTTATGACAAACGCAATGGCATTGAAGTAGAACTGGCATTTCAATACAATGATAGTTTTTTAGAAAATATCTTCTCTTTTGTTAATACGATTAATACCCATGAAGGTGGAACCCATTTAGCCGGTTTTAAATCTGCTCTGACTCGGTCAATAACTGATTATGCTAAAAAGACCCAAGCAATTAAAGATAATATTGAAATCACTGGTGAAGACTGCCGAGAAGGATTAACTGCGGTGCTTTCCATTAAAATACCCAATCCGCAATTTGAAGGTCAGACCAAGACCAAATTAGGTAATAGCGAAGCCAAAGGAATTGTGGAGTCAGTGGTTGCGGAAAAATTGAGCACTTATTTTGAAGAAAATCCCCGCGTGATTAATCTGATTTTAAGTAAAGTGATTGCAGCAGCCAAGTCTCGCGAAGCAGCGAAAAAAGCCCGCGAACTTGCCCGGCGTCGGTCTTTACTGGAATCAGATACTCTCCCCGGTAAACTGGCTGATTGTTCAGAAGAAGACCCAAGTAAATCCGAATTATATATTGTTGAAGGTGATTCGGCTGGTGGTTCAGCCAAACAAGGTCGAGACCGCAGATTCCAAGCAATTTTGCCTTTACGCGGAAAAATTTTGAATGTTGAAAAATCTGCTCTGAATAAGATTCTGGCCAATCCCGAAATTCGTAGTATCATCTCAACTATTGGTGCTGGTATTTCTGAAGACGATTTTGACCCTGAAAAAGCCCGTTACCATAAGATTATTATCATGACCGATGCTGATGTTGATGGTTCGCATATTCGGACATTGCTTTTAACCTTTTTCTATCGATTTATGCGTCCCTTAATTGAAGCCGGTTATATCTATATTGCCCAACCGCCACTATATCGGTTCAAAACTCAAAAACAAGAAACCTATCTTTATTCGGATGAAGAATTAGAGAGTATGATTAAAAAGGCAAAAGGCGAAAAATACGACATCCAAAGATATAAAGGTCTTGGTGAGATGAATCCAGAACAACTCTGGCAGACCACAATGAATCCCGAACAAAGGGTGCTGAAACAGGTCACCTTAGAAGATGCTGCAGAAGCCGACCGATTATTCTCAATTTTGATGGGAGAAGTCGTTGAACCCCGACGCCAATTCATTGAAGCCAATGCGAAGTATGTAGAGAATTTAGATGTCTAATGATGTAAGCCACTTGATGTTTGTTACAACACCCCATCCAATCAATAACCCCAAAGATTTCGCAGGATTTTTGCTTATCGCCGAAAAATTTTTATGAATAGCAACCTTTTAAGAAAGGTGACTGCAGAATTTAATCGTTATCGCTATCCTGAATGTAAAGCCCAAACTTTATTTAATAAAGGGAATATACTCAAAATTAGATTTTCCGGAACTAAATCGAACTCTGCCTGCTGTTTTGATGAAAATTTTCAAGACTTTATTTATTATCTTAAAGATATTGCCAATTACCAAGTTAAAATAATCGGTGTTGTAAGAACTAAAAATAATAATTTTATTGTAACCTATCAGCAAGAAAAATGAGAAAGATGAAGACTCAAGATACTAATTTTATGCTTACTTACCAGAAACAAAATTGAGAAGAATGAAGACTCAAGACATTAATTTTATGGTAACTTATCAGACGCAAAAAATGAAAAAAAAGAAGACTCAAGATACTAATTTTATTACAACTTATCAGAAGTAAAAATGAGAAAAATAAAGACTCAAAACAGTAATTTTATGGTAACATATCAGCAACAAAAATGAGAAAAATAAAGAGACCAGACACTAATTTTATTGTAAATTACAGGAGGACAAAATGAGAAAAATGACAGAAAAAGCATTGTCCGAAGCATTTGCTGGTGAGTCAATGGCACATATGAAATATCTAATCTTTGCCGAGATTGCAGAAAAAGAAGGGTTTCCCAATGTCGGCCGACTGTTTAAGGCAATTGCTTTTGCTGAATTCGCTCATGCCCGAAATCATGCCAGAAATTTAGGATATATCAAGCAAACTGAAGGTAATTTAGAAACCGGAATTCAAGGTGAAAATTTTGAAGTTGAAGAAATGTATCCGAGTTATCTGGCAACCGCTGTTTTACAGAATGAAAAAGGCGCCGAACTGGCAATTAACTATGCCTTAGCCGCTGAAAAGATTCATAGTCAACTCTATCAGCAAGCAAAAGAATCCGTACAAAAAGGCCAAGACCTAAAAATTGAAGATATCTATATCTGTCCGATTTGCGGTTATACCCATATTGGCTCACCACCAGAAAAATGTCCGGTATGTAATGCAACTAAAGATAAATTTAGCAAGTTTTAGATTGTAAAATAATATAAGACATAAATAAAAAAAGTAAGCGAATTTTTAGATACAAATTAAGTTAGGAGGCATAATGGTAAGTATTGTAATGGGAAGTAAATCGGATTTGCCGATTATGGAAGAAACCGCTAAGAAACTAAAAGAACTGGGAATTGATTACGAGATAAAAATTATGTCTGCACATCGCAATCCGGAAACCGTGCGTAAATTTGCCCAGTCCGTAGAAAAAGGAAAGACCGAAGTCGTTATTGCTGGTGCTGGCGGTGCTGCGGCATTACCGGGAGTTATTGCGGCTTACACAAAAAAACCCGTTATCGGCGTACCAATAAAATCGGAATTAAATGGACTTGACTCCTTGCTCTCAATCGCCCAAATGCCAAAAGGAGTTCCCGTGGCAACAATGGCAATTGGCATTGCCGGCGCAGTCAATGCTGCCATCTTTGCTGCCGAGATACTGGCATTAAAATATCCAAAAATCAAAACCAAATTGGCAGAATTTAAGAGGAGTTTGAATGCTCAAAAATAAAAAGATTGCAATTTTACTAATATTATGGTTAATAATTGTTGTTGAGGCTAAGGAGGTAAGAATGAAATTACCCAAGCCCCGTTTTTCAGGTTCAGTCAGTGTTGAAGAGGCTATGCTCAAACGAAGGTCAATTCGAAGTTATAAAGACGAAGCCTTGACCTTAGAAGAAGTATCGCAATTATTATGGTCAGCCCAAGGCAAAACTGCTGACTGGGGTGGAAGAACAGTGCCTTCTGCCGGCGCAACTTATCCTTTAGAAATTTATTTAGTTGTCGGTAAAGTTAAAGGACTTGAAGTCGGTGTTTATCGTTATCTTAGCGAGAGCCACGAATTAGAAAAAATAGGCAATAAAGATGTGCGAAAAGAATTAACAAGCGCTGCCTTAGGCCAAGAATATATTAATAACGCACCAATATCTATTGTTATTTCCGCTAAATATGAACGAACCACGAAACGATACGGCGAGCGCGGAATTCGGTATGTTGATAATGAAGTAGGCCATTGTGGACAAAATATCCATCTCCAATGTGAAGCATTAGATTTAGGCACAGTGGTGATTGGTGCTTTTCGCGATGAGCAGGTTAAGAAAGTATTAGGCATAAAAGAAGAACCACGTTACATTATGCCTGTAGGTAAAAAGAGATAATACAATGAACTTAATTCTACTTTTCCCAAATAAAACTCATTAAAAGAAGAACAATGCAATATATGCCCGTAGTAGAAGAGATAATACAATGAATTTAATTCTACTTTTCCTAAATAAAACTTTTAAAAGAAGAACCATGCGACATTATACCAGTTGGTAAAAAGAGATGATGAGAATAATTATCAGTATAATCGCTAACAATTACGAGTCGAGAAATAATTTAATGTTGTATATCAAAGGAGTTAACATATGATTATAAATACCGATTTTCCTGACCTTAAATTATATAAAAGGGGTAAAGTCCGCGATGTCTATGACCTTGACGATAAATTACTGATTATTGCTACTGACCGCATTTCAGCGTTTGATGTTGTCTTAAACGATGGCATTCCCAATAAAGGAATTGTCCTAAATGAACTTTCCTGCTTTTGGTTTAATTTTACCAAAGATATTGTCAAAAATCACTTGATCACAAATGAAGTTAATGTATATCCCTTAGAACTTAAAAAATATGCTGACATTTTAAGACAGCGCTCAATGTTGGTAAAAAAGACCAAACCGTTACCTGTAGAATGTATTGTGCGCGGATATATTTCTGGTTCTGCTTGGAAAGAATACCTAAAAACCGGCTCCGTTAGTGGTATAAGATTACCCCAAGGCTTAAAAGAATCAGAAAAATTACCCGAACCAATTTTTACCCCTTCAACTAAAGCCGAAACTGGCCACGATGAGAATATTACTGAAAAGCAAATGATAGATATAATTGGTAAAGAACTTACTAATAAAATTAAAGATGTCTGTTTAGAAATTTATCAAAAAGCATCTCACTATGCTGAATCCAAAGGCATTATCATTGCGGATACAAAGATGGAATTCGGTCTTTTTGATGAAGAGATTACTCTAATTGATGAGTTATTAACACCGGACTCTTCACGATTTTGGGATATGCAAGAATACCAGCCAGGCAAAAGTCAAAATAGTTTTGATAAACAGTTCATTCGAGATTATTTAGAAAGCATTAATTGGGACAAAAGACCACCAGCACCCAAATTACCTGATGATGTAATTGCCAAGACTCAAGAAAAATACCAGATTGCTTATAAGCGGATTATAGGAAAATAGCAAAATTAATAAATTTTATCGACCATTGGTCCAAAATCGGAAGGGTGCAATAAGGTTGTATTGCACAAAAATAACCCCACTTAGAAATAAGAAAATAATATTTAACCAAATAGACTTTAGTTCTTAAAGCCCGAAATGTTTTAGAACATTCAATTTTTAATCAAGAATAATAAAATAAAATTTAACCGGATAGACTATCGGAAAAAGCACCACTGTACATCAAAATATAGACAAAAAGACTAATTAAATACTATTTTTTTATATTTTAATATTTAAATTTTAATCTTTATATATTCCCACTCGGCCAATGCTATGATAGATAAAACCCATTTCTCGCATCTTCTGTAGTTCAAAGATATTTCGACCATCAAAGATAATTGGTCTTTTTAATAGTTGTTTAATTTTCTTTAAATCTAAATTTCGGAATTCCTGCCATTCAGTCAAAATTACTAAACAATCACTATCTTTTGCCACTTCATAAGGATTATTACAATATTGGATATCAGGAAGAGTCTTTTTTGCTTGCGGTATCGCTTTTGGGTCATAGGCTTTGATTTTTGCCCCGGCTGATTTTAGTCTCTTTATTATTTCAATTGAAGGTGCAGAACGAACATCATCGGTATTAGGCTTAAATGCCAATCCCAGCACCCCAATCTGTTTTCCTTTTAATTCTTTAAGTTGATTGGTTAATTTTTTTATAAACTGCTTGCGTTGTTCAATGTTAATGTGCTCAACTTCTTTAAGCAATCTAAAATCATAACCAATTTTTTCTGCTTGATGGATAAATGCTTTTAAGTCTTTAGGAAGGCAAAACCCACCAAAACCGATGCCTGCTTTGAGAAAATAAGGACCGATTCTTTTATCCAATCCCAAACCAGTAGCAACTTTTTCAATATCCGCACCGGTGAGTTCGCAGATGATTGACACCGCATTAATAAAAGAAATCTTGGTGGCTAAGAATGCATTTGCCGAATGTTTGATAAGTTCAGCACTGCGAATGTCAGTAATTAATTTTGGCGCTTTTATTGGTTGATAAATTTTTAAGAGCAATCTTTTTGCCTTTTCCGATTCCACACCTAAAACAATCCGGTCAGGATTGAGAAAATCAGCAACTGCACTACCTTCGCGCAAGAATTCTGGATTGTAAGCGATATCAAATTGGCTATTGGAAAGAGCATATTGGTATAGAGTTCTCTTAATCCAATCACAAGTCATAACCGGAACCGTTGATTTCTCGACAATCAGTTTATATCCGTTCATTGCTGAACCAATTGCTTTTAGGGCGTTTTTAATATAAGTCAAATCTGGCTCGCCATTAGATTTAGTTGGCGTGCCGACCGTAATAAATATTACTAAGGTATCTTTGACCGCATCACTTATCTTTGTGGAAAATTTTAGTCTTTTCGCCTGAAAATTGATTTTTACTATTTTATCCAATTCTGGCTCATAAAATGGCATCTTGTCCTTATTAAGTGCAGTAATTTTATCGTGGTCATTATCTACACAGATTACGCTATATCCTAGATGGGCAAGACAAGCTGCAGTTGTTAGTCCCACCGGCCCCGCACCAATAACACCAATTTTCAAACTCTGTCTACGAGGCAAAAACCGATTTTTATTTACTAATTTCAATGTCTTTGCTGGCATATGTTGATTATAGAGGAATTTTGCTCCTTGTCAAATCATCTAAAGGATACACCTTTATTTTTAGCATATCAAGTCTAAATTTACACAAAATATTATCCACTATCAAAGATACACCACTATTTTTAACATACAATCCCAAAGGGAGACAAAATATTGTACCTTACCCAATTAAAATTCATAATTGACTTTATCTTGAGGTTTCTTATAATACGATTAGAAGCATTTTATGAAATACCAAATGTTTCGTTTCCAACTCAAGACAACAAAATTTTTTGTCTTGGTTAAAAAAATGCATACATGACAGAATCTACAAAGTCTATTTTTTGTTTTATTATTAGCATCTTAGGGCTAATTAGTGGTTGTTTCTGCACTTGCTCGAAACAAAGCCAAACGATAATTGCCCGAGTAAATGGCGAAGCGATTACCGAAAAGGAATTTATTGCTGCTTTACCCAAAGGATTCACATCCGATTCTACGGAAAGCAACTATCGACGGTCTTTAATCGATAACCTGATAGTTAAGAAGTTGTTTATCCAAGAAGCCAAAGCACTCGGACTTGAAGACCAAGTAGATGCCCAATTAGAATACGAGAAGAAACACCGGTTAATTCAAGCCTTATACGATGATGTGGTTACAAAAAATCTTAAAATAACGGAAAAAGATATTCAGGATATGTTAACACAAATCTCTACAGAAGTTCACTTGAAAGTAATTGTGATGCCCAATGAATCAATTGCTCAAATCGTTAATGAAGGTATAAGCAAAGGAATACCTTTTGAATCATTGGCCGTAAAATATTCCCAAGATGAGAGTGCCGTAGAAGGTGGCGATATTGGTTGGCTTCCTGTTTATTATTTGGAAGAGTCTTTACGCAATGCGGTAGCCAATATGAAGGAAAATGAAATTAGTAGTCTGATTCGCAGTGCGGATGAATATAAGATAATTAAACTCATCGAAAAGCGTATAAGTAAAGAATCTTTATCTGAACGCAAAACTAATGCGCGTATGTTGGTAGAACAAGAAAAACATCGCCAATTAGTCAGTGCTTATCTTGAGAAATTGTCTCAACGACTTGAATTTAATCCTGAAGGGCTAAGATTGTTTTATAAACATCCGGATTCTTTCAGTGAAGCGGAACGCGAAACCTGGGTTGCGAAAAAAGATAATCGCAAAGTAGTTTATGCCAAAAATCTCTTCCATATTGCTCGAGAATTTCCACGGATAATTGATACTGCACTTAAATCTTATGCTATCAAAAGAGCAATTGAAGAAGATGTTATGTATGAAGATGCCTTAAATCGTAACTTGGATAAACTACCTGAGATTCAAAAAGAATTTGAACAGCGAAAAAAAGACCTGCTCTATCAAAAACTATATGCTATGCAAATAACCCAAACTCTTAAAGTTACGGATAAAGAGATTGAAGACTATTATAATGCCAATAAAGAAAAATATCTTCCCAATAAAGTCTCAGATGTTGCTCCTCTCATCAAAAATGAACTTTTAGAACAGAAACGACAAGAACGGTATATGAACTATGTCCAAGAATTAAAGGCCAAAAGTAAAATTGAAATTGACGAAAAACGATTAATGAATGCCGGTAAAAAACGATGAGTGAATAAATGCAATATTATTATGAAAAAGAATTGGAAGGGAAAAAGTAAATAATGAATATGAATAAAAAAGAAAAAAACAATCAAGACTACAATATTAATTATACCCAAGTATTGAAAGCCAAAAGTAAAATTGAAATTAATGAAGAAAAAGTATTAACCATCAGTAAAAAAAACGAATGTGTAAAAATCTTAATTTAACAAAAAAAATCAACACCTCACTAAATTGGGTGAAAGGAGCAATAGTGAAAGAAAAAATAAAGATTTATCTTCTTAAACGCAGGATAATTGTTTTGCTACTTTTAAGTCTGTTATTTGTTTCTTGTCCTAAGAATGAAAAAGTTGTTGCCACAGTCGGTAATAGTAAATTAACGCAAAAAGAGTTATTGGTCCAGATTCCGTCAGAAATCCGATTAACCAAAGAGAATATCAATGCGTTAATTGAAAAATGGATTAACACTGAACTCTTATATCAAGAAGCCAAAAGAAGAAGACTTGACCAAGACGAAACCTTAAAAATTCAAATCAAACAACTATCCAAAGAATTAATCGTAAATAGTCTTTTAGAAAGGGAGATGGCAAAGATTTCAGTTAGTCGCAAAGAGATATTCGATTATTTTACTCAGCACAAAGAAGAGTTTCTTTATGAAGTGAAAATCAGCCGGATTGTGCTTAGTGATGAGAGTTTAGCACATCGGACCTTAGCCGAGCTGCGCGCCGGTGCTGATTTTACAAGATTAGCCCAAGATTTATCTCAAGACCGGGTGTTGGCAAAAGGCGCGGAATCAAAATATTTTAGTCGCGGTGTCGGTGACCCAAGAGTTGGTGGCGACCCATTATTAGAAGAAGCAATCTTCAAACTTAAAGTTGGAGAAATCTCTGATGTCCTCAAATCCCAAGAAGGATACCAAATTGTTAAACTGATTGATAAGAAAAAAGTAAAAAAAGACATCTCGTTAGCCGAAGTTGAAGACTATATCAACTCGGTTTTACAATACAAGAAAAGCCGAGAAATGCTTGAAGCCTTACTCAATGATTTGAAGGCACGAACGAAAATTACTCAAAATCCCGATGTTCTATTAAAATGACCCAATCATTGTTCAGACCGATACTTCACCGTTTACGGTTAACGGTTATCCAGTTAGTAATAGGCCTTATATTTTTACCCATTATCGGTAATCATCTGCTTTTTGCCAAAACGGCGGATAGAATTATTGCTGTAGTCGGTGAACAAATAATTTTAGCCAGTGAAGTCAACGAAGCCGTTGAATTTATGAAATTAATGACGCCAACTTTAGCATCCGATTCGCAATTAGTGCACCAAATTTTAGATGAATTAATTAAAAGTCGGTTACTTTTAGAAGAAGCCAAACGAGAAACCGTTGAAGTATCGAGACAAGAAATTGAGGAAGAAGTCGAACGGAATATCCAAGCCCTAAAGCGCCGTTTTGATGATGATACCGCTTATCAACAAGCATTAGAAAAAGAAGGTATTACGGAACGAAAATTACGAGAACGGTATCGGGATGATATTAAAAAAAGATTGATTAGCCAAAAGTTATTAGCCAAAAAGGGGTTAACCAATATTAATATTACGCCGATTGAAGTCCAGAATTTTTATCATCAGCACAAAGACTCAATTGCACGAAGCCCGGGTCGGGTCGAACTGGCGCATATTCTATTTATGATAAAACCATCGCAATCTGCAGAACAAGCCTTACAGAATCGTGTTAGCGAAATCTATGATATTCTCTTACGCGGTGGTGATTTTGAAGAAGTTGCCCAAAGTTTTTCTGATGATAAGGCAACGAAAAATCGCGGGGGCTATTTAGGTATGGTCGAACTTGAGAATTTACAGCCAGAAATTCAAGTAGTTGTCAAAAACTTAAAACCCAATGAGATTTCTATGCCCGCACGCAGTCGTTATGGTTATGAAATATTTAAGTGCCTTAGCCGAAGAGGAAATAAGATTGAATTACGACACATTCTAATCGCAGTTAATTTAACAAAGCGCGATACACTAAACACCAAAAAAACTGCTGAACAAGTGCGTGCCTTAGCCTTAAAAGGCATTAGTTTTGATTCTTTAGCCAAACTGTATTCTGATGACCCGATGACCAAAGATAGTAGTGGTTATTTAGGCGAATTTCTCTTATCCGGCTTGCAAGAACCCTATCGCACTGCAGTAGCAAAACTAAAAGCCGGCGAAATCTCAGAACCCGTGTTATCAGAACATGGCTACCATTTGATAAAAGTTCTCAACAAAGAAGAAGAAAGAATCTTGAGTTTAGAGGACCTTCAAGACGAAATCAGAAATTATCTTTTTGAAGCAAAACTGAAAGAACGGCTTCAGGAGTATCTTACCAAAATTGCTAATCGCACTTATATTAAGAAATATCTTTAGTCATTCGGTAACTGATAAGGCTGTAACTTCTAAAAATTAATATTTTTGAGACGAATGAATTTTCCGCAGGGAAATAAAGAATCAAAACTTAATAATCCTTCAACTAACTATGTCTTTTATCCTATTATTTTTTCTCGTCGGTATAATAATTGGATTGGGGTTTTATTATGGTCGATATTTAGTTTTATTTATGCCATACCCTGGCCAATTAGTCCGGTTGATTCGGTTCATCCCTTAGGTAATAACTGGTGTAATTTCCAAGATTACGGCTCAACTGGTCCATATTTTCATACAGGAATCGATATCATCACGCCTAATCAACAAGGCGCAGCGGTATACGCGGTTGCTCATGGCTGGGTTAAAGCCTGGCTTACTTTAGGCGGTGATTTATATTGGCGTTTAGCCATTGCGGATTCCAATCTCTCTTATACTGATTCTTGCGAAGCTTGGTTATATGCCCATATTGACCCAACTCGGTATCATAAAAATGTTGGCGATGAAGTTTATCCTGGAGATTTAATCGGTTATTTAGTTCCTTGGACCGTGCCTGGATTTGACCACCTCCACTTTGCTCGTATCAAGGACCAAGGTAGCACTTGGATTACTCCAGACTGGGCGTTTGTCAGAAATCCGCTATGTCTCTTATCACCCAACATTGATACGGTTGCTCCGACTTTTGAAAATGCGTTGAGTAACAATAGATTTGCTTTTTGTCAAAACAATAAAAGTATCTACCTTAATCCAGATAGTTTATATGGCAATGTTGATATCATCGCAAAAATCTATGACCGCATCGGTAAAAGTACGGGTAATTTGATTTGGGATAAATTAGCGCCGTTCCGGATTGAATATGCAATTCGGGGTATTAGTAGTTCTGTACCGACAACCCATTTTGTTCAATTTTCCGGAAGAATTTCACAAAATAATATTCGGGTAGTATATAAACAAGATAGTATTTGCAGGAGTCGAGGCGATTATGTTTACCGCGACTATTATTTTATTGTTACTAATACTAATGGCGATACGATATTAGAGCCCGTCGACTCAATGGCCAGTTGGCAGACAACAAATTTTCCTGATGGTGCCTATTATGTAAAAGTTACTGCTTATGATATTGCTGGTAATGCCAAAACTGAAAGTATGTTGGTGAGAGTAAAAAACCATATTTCCGGTATTGCTCAACCCGAAATTCAAAATCAATATATCCAATTATCGACTAAACCCAATCCAGCCCGTTCGCTTTTAAATATTAATTTTACTCTCAAGCAAGATACGAAAGTAAACTTACTGATATATAATAATCTCGGTCAATTAACGCAAGAACTTTATAATAATCAACTTTTCAAAGGTAACCATAATTTTATTTATTATCCGAAACAATCAGGTGTTTATTTTGTCGTCCTAAAACTAATGAATCAAACCATTTCTAAAAAATTTGTCGTCAGCAAGTAAAGCCCATCTATTATCTTAACACTTCATCTCTTTCTTAGCGATATTTGGCACTCAGTGATGTTCGATTAAATTAAAGATTGTCGTAGCCAGTTGTTTTCATTAAGGGCAATAGATTCAAAAATTCGGACAAAATTTCTCTTTGATTTAATATCTGACTTTTACTCAAACTATTTTAGAAACACGCTTACTAATAAGTTCATAAGCATAAATAGCAATGATTTAACAGATTAAATTAATTAATACAAATCGGTGTAATCTTTAGTTTTAATAAGAGACAAATTAGGCTAACGGATATGCGACCTGGTATGCCGAATACCAGATAAGATAGCCTTTGCAATATGTTAGGATTGGGTTAAGCCAGGGTTAGCCCCACCCTAGCCCCACCACTGCTACCCCACGCCAAGATACACAATCTAAGAAAAAGACAAGGGGGCGAATCCTCGCCCCCTTGAGTTTAGGCCTGACATCTTTTTGATGCCAGACAAATTCTATTTTATTGGACGATGAGTTTGACTTCGCTGGAGTTTGTCGCATCTTCATACTTCAAGAAGTAGATACCACGGGCAAGTGATTTTGCGCTGAGTCTGGTAGTATAAGTTCCGGCATTAAGATATTCGTCAGTGAAAGTTTCTATCAGACGACCAGATGCATTGTAAAGTTTGATTGAGACTCTGCCGGAAACTGAAACCGTATAGTTAATTGTGGTAAATTTACTAAATGGATTGGGGTTAATTTCAATCAGTTTTGAATTTGGAGCAGGAAGTTTTGAGTTTTCTGTTGCGATATTCAGATTTGAGTTTTGAGTTATGAGTTTTGAGTTTTCTTCTGTAATGCCGTATTGCCAGAATTCAGGTGTCTTATTACCTTTGAGTAAGTAGACCCTGCCATTAGCATAAGCCATGGCAGCACCAGTCTTAGGCACAGATTTATTGTGCAATCTGGGAATTGTATCTAAACCAGTCCAAATACCAGGGGCACCAGGAGTATATTTCCAGAATTGATGCGAGCCACCACCTTTGATAGCATAGAGAACACTGCCGTCAGATGCCATTGCACCGCCATCTTTAACTTTCGCCTTCTTAGTTCCAGTCTGATAATGACGAAGTGGAATTGTTTCTTCAATCGAATAAGTCCAA
>JAOABV010000018.1 GCA_026418155.1 candidate division WOR-3 bacterium
TAAGAGACAGGACAAGTAGTGTCCAAAGTGTTAGTAGTTTGAGATTCTGTAAAATTAGTAGGTCGCACCTGCTAATGCTGCTAATGTCAGCAAATGATAAATGTTTCAAAAGTTCAAGGTTAAATGATAATAAGCCGGTCGGACCTGCTTAATGCCAGTGATGAATCTCAAATGCAGACAAATGGTAATTTGTTCAAAAGTTTAAGGTTAAACACTCAATTTCTTTCCCCGCATGAGAAAGAATAAAGGGGGAAACTTTCGGAATCACCCTAATCTAACCTCACCCGTCAAAAAGAGAGGAATTGAGGATAAGGTTTCTTCCATCAATGGCAATGGGTTAAATTAAAACCTCACTTCAACTCTATCAGGTCAGACCTGTTTTATATATGAAATTCTACAATGTCTTTATCTTTTAAGATATGGGTGCGTTCGACACGCTGGCCATGATATTTGTCTCCATCCCAAAGCCGAGCAAATTTCAGATTTTTGGCAAAATCTTTGTGTAAAGTTTTACCAGCATCTAATATTGTGCTACCACTTTTGATTATGACTGGCTCAGTTAAATCAGGTGGTTTTCCCGGCGGTTTGGTATATACGCGAATTATATCAAGACTTTTAAAAATTTTTGCCTTTAAGTCTTCTAATCCTTCATAGGTCTTTGTTGACACCGGCACAATTGGTAAATCACATATCATCTCTTTAATAATTTCGATGCCTAAAAGGGCATTAGGTTCGTCAGTCTTATTAGCAACAACAATCATTGGCTTAGTAGATATTGGCGAATCTGAACTTGGGATAATGTTGGTATCCTTTAGTCGTTTGATGCAGATTTCTGTAGATTCGACCAAATCATCCGCAACTGCATCAATGACAAATACCGTGGAATCGGCGCTTCGAAGAATATGAAAATACCACGGTGGGCTGTCTTCGGTTAAAGGTGGACAATCAATTAATTGGATCTGAATGTCTTCATAAATCATCATGCCCGCAATTGGTGTTGTCGTCGTAAAAGGATAAGGTGCGATCTCAGTAGAGGCATTAGTTAATATCTTTACAATTGAAGATTTTCCCACATTGGGCGCACCAAAAACCGCCACCTGACCTGCACCTTGTTTTTCAATATGATACCAAACTGCCCGACGAGTTTGCGATTTCTGATTTTGTTCTTTTCTTAATTTAGATAACCGGGATTTTATTTCAGCCTGAAGTTTTTCTGTGCCTTTATGTTTAGGAATTAGTGCCAGCATTTCTTGAAGATAAACAATTTTCTCTTCGGTGGTTTTAGCATTACGGAATCGTTTTTCGGCTTCAAGGTATTGTGGCGTTAAATTTGCTGGCATATAATATATATACACTGATTATATAAGTTGTCAAGATAGATATATAAAATTGCCAATAGTTAATGAACCTTAAAAGATAATAGCTTCCCTGTGCACTTTGGGCTCTGGGGCAAAAAACTTTTTAGAGTTCATTCTTTTCTAACTTGACAAATACATTTTTATTGATATATATTGAGAAGTGAAGATTATTGCTGGAACTCTTAAAGGCAAACGGCTTATATATCCTAAGGGAATCTTACGACCGACAACTGACAAGATTCGTGGTGCAATCTTTAATATCATTGAAGCCAATTTTCCTGATATTATAGACCAAGCGAAGATGTGTGACATTTTTGCTGGTACTGGAGCAGTTGGAATTGAAGCACTTTCTCGGGGAGCGACATTTGTTACATTCATTGAAAGCAATCGAAAAATTGTCAGTTATTTAAGAAAGAACCTAACCGGATTAGAAGATAAATCTCAAGTTATTGTCGGAGATGCTTTGCAGATATTACCGAAATTAAAAATGGAAAAGTTTAATCTTATTTTTTTAGACCCACCATATGATGTCGGATTAGTCGAGCCAATCATCAAAAAGATAATTAAATATGAATTATTAGACAAGAAAGGCATTATTATTATTGAGCATTCAAAAAAGGAAGAATTTGCGATACCAGAAGGCATTGATTTATTTAAAAGAAAAAATTATAATGATACGGTAATATCAATTTTAAGGAGCAGTTATGAAAAAAGCAGTCTTTCCAGGTAGTTTTGACCCAATTACTAATGGTCATATTGATGTGGTCAAACGGGCATTGAAAATTTTTGACAAAATAATTATTGCAGTGGCAAAACGCGAAGAGAAATCGCCGATTTTCACAATGTCAGAACGCGAACAACTGATAAAGAAAGTCCTCGGAAAGATGTCTCGCGTAGAAATAAAATCATTCGACGGTCTGTTAGTAGATTTTGTTAGAAAAGAGAAAGCCTGTGCAATCATCCGAGGCTTAAGGACAATTTCCGATTTTGATTATGAATTTCAGATGGCCTTAACAAACCGCAAAATCGCGCCAGAAATCGAAACTATTTTCTTTTTAGCCTCTGAACAATATGCTTATTTATCGGCAACTTTAATTAAGGAAATTGGCCGTATGGGTGGAAACCTGAAAGATTTTGTGCCTAAACCAGTTATCCTCGCATTGGAGAAAAGACTAAAAGAAAAAAGACTGAAATTTTAATATCTTTTCTACGAAATCATATCGTTGAGTAATGTTTAGAACCAAACCTATCAATAATGCGATAGTATAGTAATAAATGAAGTTTGTTGACCAAGTAGTCATAAATGTGTTTGCCGGTGATGGTGGAGATGGTTGTATTTCCTTTCGTCGCGAAAAGTTTGTTCCCCGAGGTGGTCCTAATGGTGGTGACGGTGGAAATGGTGGTTCAGTATATTTAATTGGTCAAAAAGACCTGACGACGCTTGCGGATTTAGAATATCATGTAACTTATCGAGCGCAACGGGGAATGCACGGTAAAGGTAAAAATCAGCATGGTAAAGATGGCACAGATACTTTTATTCCGGTTCCATTAGGCACTGATGTTTTTGATGCAGAAACTGAGGAAAAACTTGGCGAAATTCTTGAGCATAATCAAAAACTGCTTGTTGCCAAAGGTGGAAGAGGTGGCAGAGGTAATGCCTCATTTGTTAGTTCAACCAATCGAGCACCGCGTATAAGGGAAAAAGGAGAGCCGGGAGAGAAACGAAAATTAAAATTAATTCTGCGATTAATTGCTGATATTGGTTTGGTTGGTTTGCCCAATGCGGGTAAATCGACACTATTATCCAAAATAACCTCAGCACATCCGAAAATTGCTGATTATCCATTTACCACTTTATCACCCAATTTAGGTGTGCTTAAATCCCAAGAACAGATAATTACTGTTGCTGATATGCCAGGTATAATTGAAGGTGCTTCTGGGGGTAAAGGTTTGGGTTTAGTCTTCTTAAGACATATTGAACGGACAAAGATTATAATTTATGTCATTGACATCAGTAGACCTGACCCGATAGAAGACTTAAAAACAATCCAGAAAGAGATTTATAATTACAATCCGGAAATACTTACAAAAGAACAAATTATTGTATTTAACAAGACTGATTTGCTCAAGAAAATACCCAAGTTTGCTACTGCTTTACCAAGTTTTTACATATCCTGTCTAACGGGCGAAGGAGTGAATAGTTTCTTAAGTTATCTTTCTGAGAAATACCTTACACCGGCTTAATTAGTGCTAAACAATGATAATAAAATCAGGAATCATAGTTAAATTAAGCGAATGAACCGACTGTTTATTGATTTATACGAGATACCTCGGATGACCGAGGCGAAACTTAAAAATCTCCTGCAAAAATTCCTGAAACCAGAAGCAATTTTTGATGCAGCAATTTCTGATTTATTAACGGTCAAAGGTATTGATAATGAAATTGCTTCAGCAATTAAGAACTATCAGCGTTCCCAGGAGACCGCAGAAAAATATAAGATAGCGGAAAGGTTAGGAGTTAAAATAATCTCGTATCTTGATGCCGAGTACCCGAAAAATCTTAAGACAATTGAGCATGCGCCTCCTGTCTTATTTATTCGCGGAGAAATAAGACTGGAGGATGAAAAAGCGATTGCAATTGTTGGTACCCGGCGACCAACACCTTATGGCAAGATGGTTGCAGAAAAGTTTAGTAGCGAATTAGCAAGTATTGGTATTACCATTGTTAGTGGATTAGCTCGAGGAATTGATACAATAGCACATCAATCCGCACTTAAAGTTCAAGGACGAACATTAGCTGTGCTTGGCTGTGGTATTGATGTCTATTATCCACCAGAAAATAAACAACTGTATGATAAGATTGCCCAAAATGGCGCAATAATTTCTGAATTCAATTTCGGCACAACGCCATTTGCTATGAACTTTCCCAAACGCAATCGAATTATTAGTGGTCTTTCTTTAGGAGTGCTGGCAATAGAAGCACCATCGGATTCAGGAGTATTAAATACCGTAACTTGGGCAACAGAACAAGGTAGAGACGTCTTTGCCGTTCCTGGAGCCATTGACAAGCAAACAAGCGCCGGCACAAATCAATTAATCAAACAAGGGGCCAAACCAGTCACTACTATTGAGGATATATGTGAAGAGTTAAAAATTACTTTAGATAAAAAAGAAAAGAGCGAAATACCAGTTAATGAAAAAGAAAAGAAGATTTTAGAGATACTTAACTCAGACCCACTTTACTCCGACCAAATTGCGGATTTATTAAATGAACCGATTTCTGAAGTCTTAGTCCAATTGTTATCACTGGAAATTAAAGGACTAATCAAACAACTTCCAGGAAATAAATATATTAAAACTTTCTAAATTGTTTTTCGTAAGTTGCTTGTATGGGGCTAGGCCTGGGCTAGGGTTGGGTTAGGTCAAAGTCAGACTATTCCTAACCGAATGATAGGAAAGTCTTATCTTATATGTGGCAGAGAAGTTCGCATATGGGTTAGCGGTTTATACCTTTTATTGACTTTAATATTTACCTCATTAGTCTTGATAGATGCAATTTAAGCAAAAAGTCTTCTGTAGGAAATAACGGCTTTTATCCTAAGATGGATGCTAAAATCACTGGCCTAAGTCAAATAACTTAATTGCCTAAGAATAGAATGAATATTCTTGTCTCAGTTCCGACTAACCATCTTAAAATCAAAATGATAAATATAAGAAATTTTACAGGTTCTATTTTTGAGGATTCTAATTTCTCTAACTCTATTTTAGATAAAGTGCGACTCTTTATTTATTGGACTATTAGTTTTATTTCTTTCTGGTATCTTTTATCAATATAACGTATGAAGTAAATACCTTTGGTTAAATTATCTGTAGATAGTATTGTAGTATAATTACCTTTATTATGATGTTCGTCAATAATGGTTTTGATTAATTGTCCATTTATATTGTAGAGTTTAATTGAAACTTCGCCGGCAATTGGAACAGTATATTGAATTGTAGTTAGTTTATTAAAAGGATTAGGACTAATCTCAAGATGGAATTTTAAGTTTGAGATACTTCTCTCAGTTGCGATATTTGGATAAGTAGATGGTTTTGTCGTAAATATGTCTTGGGCGCCGATTGTGTAGCACCAGAAATCAGGTTGCTTATTACCGACTAAGAGCCAGATTTTACCTCCGGCATAAGCCATTGCTGAACCGGTTTTAGGTGCGTGCTTCTTGTCAAATACTGGAAGCCGGTCTTTTATTTCCCAAATGCCTGGATTACCAGGTGTATATTTCCAAAAGACATCAGTGCCACCACCTTTGATGGCATAGATGGCATTGTCATCAGATGCTATTGCCGCCCCATCTTTGACCAATACTTTGGTTTTGTATTGTCCAAAGACCATATTGGGTAAAGGCATTGATTCTAAGTCACTCCAACTATTGGTTGTCGGGTTATAAACAAAGAATAAGTTATAATTATCGCCACCTTTAAGTGCATAGATTTTGCTATTGAGTTCGGTTATACAACTGCCGGCTTTCCACGGTTTATAATTTGAACCTAAATGAACTCCGGCCTTGATTGTCCAGGTGCTTTCAGCAATATTATAAGCATAGAAATTGGTTTGGTCGGTTGGTCTATGACCACCAACCAAAAGATAGACAAAGTTATTATGATAGGCAAGCGATGTTCCACTCTTAGGCGCTTTTGGCGATGGTAAATAAGGTAATTGAGTCCAAGTGTGAGAAGGAATATCATAACACCAGAATTCCCAGGTGCCATTACCTCTAACTGCATAAATTTTACTTATTCCATCATAACATAGGGCAGAACCTTTGCCAATAAATTTTTTGTTGATTGTCGTAGGGTCAACACCGGTCTCGGGACGAAATTTGAAACCGAAAGGTATTGATTCAACTGTTTCCCATCCTGATTTTGTGTGGATAGAGTATCGCCTAAATATATTGGTTTTAGTTCCAATAAATGCATATAGATATTCGTCACCGGTACCGACTAAGGCGCCACCATCTTTGATTGCATTGAATATTGCTGGAGATAAATTAGAATTAACTGGTTCTTTTTGTGACCACCCAGGAGTTTCAGCGATTATAATAAGAGTCCATTCGGACGAGAAGTTGCTCCAATTACCGGCTTCATCCCGAGCACGAACCTTCCACTGGTAAGTTCCAGAAGATAGTTGTGATGCCGAATAGGTCGTTTCACTTATGTTTACATTAATTACTTCTTGTTGGTTTTTTAAGACAACTAAATTATAAAGGACCGCTTCAGATATTAAACGCCAGAAAAATCTTGGGCTTGGGTTATTACTACTTGAGCCGTTAGGTGGTAAAATTTGAGTTGGTATTGCCGGTGGTATATAATCACCGATGGAAAAGTAATAAGTCATTCGATCATTGCTTAAGTTTTGGTCGTTAGTGAGTTTAGTTCGTATCTTGATTGTACAGCCTTCAATTATTGTTGGGGTCCATGAAGGAAAATTAACTCGCACCGTGTCATAGGGATTAATTGATGTAATGGTCTGGGTATTGGAATAACGATATGTCCCATTAGCATTAACAATTGAGCAGATGACTTGAAAATTAGATTGAGAGATATTACCATAATTTCTAAGTCGGACTTTTGGTTGTAAAGGAGTACTTACTTGATGTGAAGTATTCGGATAGATAATTGCTTCAACTCCAACATCATTAATTTTGACAAACGGAACAAATCCTATACTACTAATATCATCAACATACCAACCAGGTCGTACTACGCCGCCGTCACTGCCAAAATGCCATCGTAAAAAGAAACGCTGCCCAATATTTACAGGCAGAGTAAATTGCTCTTCAGTCCAAACAGTATCTATTCCACTATAGCAAGATTCGCCTGCAATACCATAAGTTGTAGTATAGGCAACGCCATCGTAACCACCAATCGGACGGATTAAAATCCAAGTATTACCACTATCAGTTGAAATCTTAACATTTCCTCCATCCCAGGCACGACCAGGATAATAACTGCTTAATTCTATGTTATACCAATGCCAAAATTTTAGAATCGGATTATTTTGAGTGGCAATAAATTCTTTACTGGTCAATTTCCAATCCGCGTTGTTTGCATAATTTCCATTAAGCACAGTTGCCCAAAGTTTTGAGCCTGAATGCGAAGAATTAGGTCCAGATGTTGGAATTCCCCATTCCCAAGCCGACGAACTGGGATTGGCTGAATAATTTCCGTTATTAATTTCAAAATCTTCAAGATAAGGTTCAATTAATAATGAAAAATTCAGCGTATCAATATAAACTCCAGAAATAACAATGAGAGAAAATTGTACACTTGTTCCTGCGGGTGCATAAGGACTAACTGTTACTGTATAAGGGTCAGCAGAATTAGTTGCTGAATTGTTGGGTTGGATTGTGCCAAAATTTCCCATAGAGTCATTAATTGTAATGTAGGTTGAGTTTGTCTTTAATTTTGAACTGACATTGGTTGCACTCGCACCACCAATATTTTTTATCATTACAATCAAATTAGCAGTTTCACCGATATTCAAAATATCATTACCATTACCACCTGTAACTGCAACACTCTGATAGATTAAATCTGGAGCATAGACTGTAACGCTTAAATTTGACGTCCAGTTATTGCTATTAATATCATAAAATTTTAGCGTAAGGTTTACAATATGTCCATTGGGACAATTATTCGTTGGTCGAAATTGAAAATAGGGATTTGATATTGCTGAGTCATTACTGGCAATATTTCCAAACCAACTGGAATCTCTGACCATTGTGATATACGGGCTAGTTTCTGATAACTTACCATAAATGCCTTGGCCGGTCATCCCGCCTGTGTTTTTCGCATAAACGCCATAATTAATTAATTCACCCGGATTGATTTGAGCATTATTATTAGAATCATTAAGGACTGTCTTAGTCGCAATAATGTATGCTGAAGAACCGGCCACAATTGGCACTGATGCCATATAACGATAATAATTTACCTTAGTGACCGTAACTTTCATTGTATTACCAGGTGCTTGGGGAGAAATTGGAATTGATACCGGATTCCCGGTGCCTAAGGCAACTCCAATAATCTCATTATTTACTGTCAGAGCAATTATAGAACCTTCGTTAGCCGTAACGGAAAAACTAGTGGCATTTGCTGGTAGGGTTGATGCATGGCTCACGGTCAAATTTTGGGGAACTTGAGAATATAATGGATTGAAGACATCGCCATGATGATGAAATAAATTATAAGTGATGACTTTATCTGAAGTATTGTAGGGCCAACTTGACGATTGTAAGAAATATTTACCATAACTCATTGCGGCGCAAGGATAAAGAGTTGCGGTTGGTGTAATGTCGGATGCAGGATAATCAGGCATAAATTGCTGCCACATACAATCATACATACCCCAGACATAGCAGTCATTAACAAATGAATAAGAAACTTGACTGGCGGCATTAACACCTAAAGCACCGCTTAAGGTATTATTATATGTATAACGATGAAACTTCTCAGTAAAGACTTCACTCGCATAGTCATATCGTCCAGTTAAACAATTATGAGAATTGACAAAAATTAATTTGTCATTTGTTAAATTGCTAATATCAGAATTGGTGTAAGCAGGTTCGCCCCAACCAGTTTCTCCGCCGTGGTCTCGATGTTGTAATAAAAATGCACCATTATTAATTGCCTGAGTAATCAATGTGTTATTACCGTTATTCCACCAACTGGAACCATTCGGATTAGTTGTTGATGGTAACCAACCAAGATTATAGAAATAATTAACCACAGTTGAAGTATTGGTCGCAGTTGACCAAACTCCACCAGCCGTTGGTGTGCCCGAATAAATTGCATACAAACGCACTGGGTTTTTACTTAATCCATTTATCATAAAGCCACGAATAACTTCACCACACAATTGAAACCATCTTTCAGTCTGCCAAGCCGCACAAATAATAGGATTATAAAAACTCGCATTGGAGTAAGGTGCTCGCTCATAACTAAGAAATTTTCTTATCATAATACTTAATTGCGATTCATTCTGCGCACATATTCGACCATGATACATATCTGGTAAATTATCACCGGTTATGTCTGCATACCAATTATCCATAATATAGGTTCCTTGATAAGGGTGAGTTAAACGATAGGAGGTAATACCATAAGTTTTTCCAGAATTTTCATAATCGGATAAGAGTAAGAATCCTACAGGTCGGGGGTTCCAAGTGTTATAAGCATTAGTCAAAAAATTCTTGATTGCAGTTGTGGTATTACCGCCGATTTGGGTTAGATTATATACGACAGTAGAAATTCCTTGTAATTTGCGCCAGACTTTGATGGTTTCAGCCCAAGCAATAAATGCTGGGTCATCAGGAACAATGATAATATATTCCGCACCATTTCTTCCACTTTTATCTTGAGTTCGACACCGCGCAAAATATTCATCATAGTCAAATGCTGGCAGGGAATTATAGTTTAACAGATGTCCTTGCAGAATTGGTTCCCAATAAGGATTACGCAATAACGGTTCCCCAAAACGACCATTGCCACCAATAAAATCTATTCTAACTCTAATATCTTTATAAACAATTAACTCCTTGGTTATTGGGTTATATTGAAAAGGTGTAATTCCTAATATCACACAATCAACACCCCGAATTTGCATTGGCTCAGAAAGTTTTACCGGCGAATCTGGGTAATATTCATTTTTACCATAAATCTCCATATTCTTGACATAGCGCAATGGCGAAGTATCAGTTTCTAAAGGTATTTTAGGTGCTGGGGCAACTTCGATGTTATGATAAACTTCTTTGCGAGTTTCAATGATTGTGGCTTTAGCAGTTGCACCTTGAGGTATTGCAATATAACGACCAGTGCCTTGAAGACTGGGTGCACCTTCATCATTGGGCAGAAATATTCCTGGCACACCATAAGTTTTCATTGGCATACCGTCAACTTCTATTTCTTCTACAACCATCCGGAGCATACTGAAAATAATTTCTACTCCGGCATCTGAAGTTGAGATAATATTAAATAAATGATTTTTGCCTAAATTATCAGAAAAATTTACAACTTCGGAAGTTGCGGAGACAACTGAAGAAAAAATAAGAAAATAAAATAATATTCTTCTCATTCTGCCTCCTTGGCAGGATTTGTTAAATAAAAGATAAATGTTCACTAAAAAATTATACATTATGATTTATTTTCCGTCAACAATTGGGTAAGAGAATTTTGTAGAAGTGTTCAGGAGATCACACCTATATTCGGTAGTTGCGACTCAGTATCAGGTAAGGCCCGAAAAAGATATTAGAAATATTTAGTGATTTTCAAAGATACCAGATTCAATTTATTATACTGAAGAATTGTTCTACTCAGTATACTCAATGGCACGAAAATATTTATCCAGAGTTGTCCTTTCCTTTTCGGCGACGAATTAAGAGTTTTTTAAGGTCTTGCCACTTCATCGCATTAATAACATCTTGTTTTTCTAACCAGGCACGACGAGCAACTCCAATTCCAAAGCGCATCCAGTTTAAATCAAGTACACCGTGGGCATCTGTGTTAATTGCTAATTTGATACCCATTTCTTTTGCCCGTCTTGCCCATATATCATTCAAGTCAAGTCGATTCGGATAAGCATTGATTTCTAATATCTTCTCGTATTTTTGAGCATGTTCTAAAACTTTTTCTAAATCGACATCGTAGCCTTCCCGTTTGTTTATCAATCTGCCGGTTGGATGTGCAATAATATCAACATAAGGATTTTCAATTGCCGAACAGATTCTTTCAGTTACATTCTGTTTGAAGCCCTGATGGATGGCTGCAAGGACAATATCCAGATTACTTAAAACTCGGTCAGAAAAATCAAGTTTGCCTGATTTTAATATATCTACTTCAACACCCTTTAGAATCTTAATCTTTTTATATTTATCTTGGACTTTATCAATCTCGTCCCATTGCATTTTTAAATGGTCTTCAGAAAGTCCACCCGCATATTGAGCCGTTTTCGAGTGGTCGGTAATCGCGATATATTCATAACCGAGTTTTATACCGGCTTGAACAATGTCTTCTATTGATGCAGCACCATCAGAATAGTTAGAATGAACTTGTAAATCGCCTCTGATTTCATCATAACCGATTAATTTTGGTAACTTATTGGCTAAAGCGGCTTCAATTTCCCCCCGGTCTTCGCGTATTTCCGGCGGTATCCATAATAATCCTAATATTTTGTAAACTTCTTCTTCGGTTTTTCCTGCTAAATATTTTTCATTTCGATAAACACCATATTCTGATAACTTAAGTCCTTTTTCTTTGGCTAAACTGCGAAGTTTGATATTGTGCTCTTTAGAGCCGGTAAAATATTGTAATGCTGAACCATAAGATTTTGGCTCAACAAATCGAACATCAACTTGAATTGCTTCTTCACCCGAACCGATAATGACCGAACCTTTAGTGCTACCTGAAGCAAGGACTTGTGTAACTTCAGGCATTTTAGTAAAGTAGTCGATTATTTTATCACCATCTTTACCGGTGACTAATATATCAATGTCGCCAATGGTTTCTTTCATTCTTCGTAACGACCCAGAGGGCGAAATATCAAGAATGCCCGGTGCTTTTTTCAAATAATCAACTACCATTTCTGCAATCTGAAGAGCAGTATCAATCGGAATACGCTTTTGACCTTGTTCGTAGAGGATAATCCCTTTACGTATATTATCAACTTTCTTTTCACCCATACGAAAGAGTTTTGCTAAAGACCCATCTTCGATGACTTTTTTCAAATCTGATAAATTTTTTACACCTAATTTCTCATTTGCCAATTTTAGTGTCTTCGGACCTAAATTTTGGATATTAAGTAACTCCAGTAATTCTTGCGGAATACCTTGCATTGCTTCTTGGAACTTTTTCATTTTGCCGGTTTTTAGATATTCATCTATTTTTTTAGCAATACCTTCGCCAATGCCTGGAATATCTCTTAATTTTCCTTCTTTATTTAGGACCTCAATATCTTCAGATAATTCTTCTATGATTCGTGCTGCTTTTCGATATGCCAGCACACGAAACACTTGCTCGCCTTTAAATTCTAAGGCATCAGCAATTCTATCAAAAATATTGGCAATTTCTTTATTCTTCATTATGGTATTTGCCTTCGAGACTCAAAGGACTCAGAATAAAAACCATGGAATTTTAGTTTTATTTGGATGGAATAGAAAAATTTTTGATTTCTATTAATCATTATGCTTTTCGAATTTTGCTTTTTGAACTTATTATTCGCACTTCCTTATTTCCTTTAATAACTTCACCAATTATTTTCGCATTTGGTATTCTTCGGACAATTTTATCAACATTGTTTGGACGCACAAATAATATCATTCCAATGCCCATATTAAAGACACGATACATTTCTTGATTTGTAATATTACCGTATTTTTGAATTAAGGTAAAGATTTTCGGAATTTGCCATGTGTCTTGATAAATTATGCAAGATAATTTCTTAGGTAACAACCGCTCAAGATTTTCAAAAAACCCACCTCCAGTAATATGAGCAATACCAGCAATATAAGAGAGAAGGGGGTAGACTTGTTTTAAGTATGAACGATGTGTTTTTAATAATAACTCGCCTAATGGTTGACTTAATCCTGGAAGTTTAGTATTTATAGTAAATTTATTATCTGTGAAGAATATTTTTCTTGCTAAAGAATAGCCATTTGTATGGAGTCCTGAAGATGGAAGACCGATTAATTTATCACCGACTTTAATCTTTTTGCCATCAATAATTTTATCTTTGTCAACAATACCGACAATAAATCCAACCAGATCGTATTCGCCTTTCTTATACATTCCAGGCATCATTGCAGTTTCCCCCCCAATTAAAGCACAATTATTTTTTCTACAACCATTAGTCAATCCGCTAACAACTTCTTCAATTACTGTTGAATTGACTTCACTATAAGCGATATAATCTAAAAAAAATAAAGGTTTAGCACCTAAGGTTAAAATGTCATTAACACAGTGATTAACCAAATCCTCGCCAACGGTGTTATGTTTATTCATCATTTGAGCAATGTTTAGTTTTGTGCCAACTCCATCACAACTGGCAACTAAAACCGTTGAACCTCTTGTGTAATCCGTTCTTCGTGATAAGTCGTATAGTCCGCCAAACAATCCAATTTCGGATAAAACTTGAGATGAAAAAGTCTTTTTGGCTAATGATTTGATTCGTAATTTGATTTTTGAAGTTTTGTTTATATCCACGCCAGCTTTTTTATATGCTTGAGCAACTTTTTCCATAATGTACAATTTAATCAAAATGATACAAAATGTCAATCAGAATTATTTGAGAGTTCGGAAAAAGTCAAGTTTTGTCTCTTAATATCCTAAAAGTTAGCGGACATTGTTCTTATTTTGTTGTCTTTTCTCCGATACGGATACGTGCCGCCAGTTAGTCCCAAGGCGCTTTTTCAGAACATTCTTACTTAAAGTTAACATTACACCCATCTATTGACTTTTTATAGAAATATTGTAAAATTGTTAACTATGATTATAAAAATGCGAAGATGGAGCAAAATATTATTTATTATTGTTGCCGCTACTTTTATTGGCGGATTTTTAATGAGTGAATTATGGCAAATGCTACGTAGCACATCTGGTCAAGGGATGCTCGCAAAAGGTATCGTGGGAAAAGTCGGTAAGAAAAAGATAACCCTTAATGAATATCGCAACGCTTTTAATTATTTCTTAAATAAATACCAAATCGAAAAGAAAATTCGAGACCTATCACAACAGGATTTTGAGAATATTCAACAACAGACCTGGCAATACCTAACCACTGAAAAATCTTGGCAGGACATTTTGAAAAAAACTAAAATAAAAATTACTGAACCGGAAATTATTGAAATTATCAAATCGAATCCTCCCCCTGAGATTCAAAATAATCCCGAGTTTTATACGGATGGCAAGTTTAATTACGAAAAGTATCAACAGTATATGTTTGCTCCGGAAAATCGAGTCCAATTAACTCTATATGCACAAGAACTGGCTGATGCCTTACCCAAAGAAAAATTCCGGCTTGATGTTTTAAACAGTTATCGCGTGACTAGTGGTGAAATTAACGATGCTATGGAGAAAGAGAATACAAGTATTAAAGTTACCTTTCTTTATTTTAGTAACAAAGTTTTAACCGAAAAATATACACCAACTGAAGATGAACTTAAAAAGTACTATGCAAAGAACAAAAGCAAGTATGAAAGAAAAGAGTCGTATCGAGTGAAAAGTGTATTCTTTCCTTTAACTATTACTTCCCGAGATTCATTAGATGCCCAAAGGCAAATTGAAGATGCCTATGAACTCACTAAAACTGAAGAGTTCAATATTTTGATTCGAGATTTTTCGGAAAATCCAACTGATACTACTGCCCGATGGATAAAAATAAAAGAATTGGATTCAATTTCCCAAAATGCACTTCGCAAACTGACAAATGATTCTGTTACGCCACCAATACTTACTTCAACTGGTTGGCAAATTATTAAAGTAGTTGCTAAAGCAAAAGACAGTGTGAAAATTCAAAAGATAACCAAGTCTATAAAAATTACCCGAGAGACTGAAACTGCATTATTGGATAGCATCAATGCTTTCTTAGACCGCGCTCGAACAGAAAATTTTGATACACTATGTCAGCAATACGGACTATTCTTAAGGGAAATGCCACCAATGACCAAAGACCGGCTTGGTTTTCCTGGCATTTTGAGTCAGAATCAATTTAAGGAATTTGTACTAAAATCTAAACCAGGGGCAGTCAGTAAACCTCTGAAAGGTCGAGGTGGTTATTACATTTTCCAATATATCGGAAAAGAGCCTAAATCAATTCAACCATTTGATAAAGTCAAAAGTTCGATTGAATGGACAGTAAGAAGAGAAAAAGAAAAGGATTTGATAAAAAAATATGCTGAGGAAATTATGGAAAAGGTTAAGAATCGTGTACCTCTCGAATCAATTGTTCGCACTGAAAGTTTAATAGACCTAAGAACTGAGGAATTCAATTCATTTAAAGAATGCCGAAACCGACGGGGTTCAGAATTTGCCGGTACTGCTTATGCTTTGAATCCGGGTGAAGTTTATGGAGTATTATCAACCGATGCAGGAGCATTTATCATACGCTGTGATGAACGAAGAAATAATGCAACTTTTAACCCGGACAGTTATCGAGAGAATCGAGTCACAGAAGTTGGCAATCAAATTTTCCAAGATGCGACGAGGATGCCGGAAATTCTTGATTTTCGTGACGCAACATTCTTTTAATATCATCCAAATATAATATTTTTGTGAGTTCTCTTGTTTTCAAAATAATAATAGAATAGATTTGCCCATTAGAATAAATATTTCAATGCAAATTTGCCTTGACAATTTAGAAAATTTGGTTATTCTATAGCAATGGTCCCATCGTCTAGTGGTTTAGGACATCACTCTTTCAAGGTGAAGACACGGGTTCGACTCCCGTTGGGACCGCGTAAAACTCGTTGACAATTTTACAAATAAGATATATTATTTTTAGATAAATGCGGGAGTAGCTCAGCTGGTAGAGCATCACCTTGCCAAGGTGAGGGTCGCGAGTTCAAATCTCGTCTCCCGCTTTAAATTTATTCTAGTGAAATAGTGTATGGCGGCATAGCCAAGTAGCCAAGGCGGCGGTCTGCAAAACCGCTATTCATGGGTGCAAGTCCCATTGCCGCCTTTATTTATGCTAATACTCAAAGATTGGATGATTAATCTGCGATATTCTAATAAAACAGAAGCCGGGATGGCGGAACATGGTAGACGCAAGGGACTTAAAATCCCTCGGTCGTTTTCGACTGTGCCGGTTCGATTCCGGCTCCCGGCATTATATAAGATAAAATTAATAATTTGTTATTTCTATTCCTCAAATACAATAATTAGTTGTGTGTCGGGTCGTTAGCTCAGGTGGCAGAGCACCGGATTTTTAATCCGGTGGCCGCAGGTTCGAATCCTGCACGACCCAGTTTTATATTCAAAAATTATCATAAATAACCGATGGTAAAATGGAACTAAAATCAGTAAAAATAAGAAAACCTGATGATACTAATATCATTTTGGGTCAATCACATTTTATAAAAACAGTAGAAGATATTTACGAGACTTTAGTTAGTTCTGTACCAGGAATAAAATTTGGAATTGCTTTTTGTGAGTCATCTGGTCCTTGTTTAGTCCGTAGTGATGGTAATGATACTGAGTTAATGAAACTTGCTGAAGAGAATGCTTATAATATCAGTTGCGGGCACTCGTTTATTATAATAATGAGAAGCGCATACCCAATTAATGTACTTAATGCGATAAAATCAGTGCCGGAGGTTTGTTCGATATTCTGTGCAACCGCAAATCCATTAGAAGTGATTATTGCTGAAACCGAACAGGGAAGAGGAATTTTAGGGGTAATTGATGGCGAAAAAACGAAAGGTATTGAGATGGACAAAGATAAACAAGAGCGTAAAGAATTTTTAAGACAAATTGGATATAAAAAATAGTCTTGCGTGTTATTTTTTAGATTAAATTCACTACTCGTTTCAAAGGACTTTTCCCCTCAGAATTGTATAATTTAAGTTCGTAATAATTTCTGTGCTGATTTTTTAATCAGGATAATAATGGAGAATGGAGGCGGCGGGAATCGAACCCGCGTCCGAAGCGTTCGAAGTTTGAGTTCTACATAGTTAGTTATTCTTTGAATCTCATTGGTCTTTTCGCCGAATAACAGGCAAAGACCAACCAGTCTTGTTAATATATCCAGTTCTAACTACAAGACAGAGTTAGAACTTTAATCACCCTAATCGACCCTATTCCTATCCCGGGTGAAATGATAGGATAGAGTGGCGCCTTTAATTAGGCAGCCATTGCATAGCTGTTATTGGCAGCTGTAATTTCTTCAGTTTTTTACGAGATACTGAAGAAACTCGCTATGCCCTCAAACTTCTCAGTCACTTCGTCGAAACCATACGCCCCCGAAGTAACTGAATAACTATAATAATATAAGATACGATTAGAATATTGTCAAGGACAATTTTTTGAAGCCTTCTGAATCAGTCATCGTATTGAGATTTAGAAAATATAAATTTTAGCATAACAATAGATAATCTCATAGTTGTATCTTTGTCTTTGACATTAAGGATACATTTAGTAATAGATGAATATGACTTTTTTTTCAAAGTTGTGAACCATTACATTTTATTTCTATTTTTGTGTCCCATGTATTTTTTTGACATTTTTTGAAAGACTTAATCTTAAGTTACTTGACATCGTGTTTAATTTAAGCAAAATGTTAATATGGCAGATACGATATATCAATATTTTGTCCAATCAGTAGTTAATTATCCTAAACGAACTGCCTTGATGTATAAAAAGCAAGGTAAGTATCAGAAAATAACCTACAAAGAATTAAGTGATTTTATTAATACAGTTGCATTTCATTTACAACAATTAGGTGTTAAAAAAGGTGATACGGTGGGAATTTATTCATATAATAGACCTGAATGGGTAATGGCAGATTTAGCAACTCTTAAATTGGGTGCAATTGTTGTCCCAATCTATCATGTTTTGTCGCCGTTTTATGTGAAATATATTATTAATGATGCTAAAATTAAAATATTGTTTGTGGAAAATAAGACTCTTTTTGATAATGTTAATAGCATTATAGAGGATACACCTTCAATTGAAAAATTGATTCTGTTTGATGATACCGGAATAACAACTAAAAAGAGTTTTATTAAATTCTCGGATATGACTAAATCTGGTAATGATGTAAAAGAAGCGAATGGTTCATCTAATGATATTGCAACCATTGTTTATACTTCAGGAACAACCGCTGAACCGAAAGGAGCGGTGCTTACGCATCATAATATTATTTCAAATGCGGTTTCAGCAATAAAATTATTTGATATTAATTGTAAAGATGTGATAATGTCTTATCTACCCCTTTCCCATATGTTTGAACGGACTGCGGGATATTATGTGATGATTTTTGCCGGCGCAACAATTGGCTATGCGGAAAATTTCACCACGATTGTTCAAGATGTTGCGAAAATTAAACCGACGGTTTTAATAACATTACCCCGTGTTTTGGAAAAAGCATATCAATCAATAGCAGAAAAAGTTAATGCCAGTTCTAAAATTACAAAGTCTTTAGTCTATGCTGCAATTGGGGTTCTTAATAAATATACAAATCGGAAATACAAGAAATTACCGATTCCGCGGTCGCTAAAAATAAAACGATTTATTTACGATATGTTAGTAGCAAAGAAATTCAGAAAGATTGCCGGTGGTAGATTGAGATTATTAGTTTCAGGTGGTGCACCGCTGGATAGAAGGATTGCTAAAATTTTTCAGATTGTTGGAATTAACATCTGTGAAGGTTATGGTCTAACTGAAACATCACCGGTTATTAGTGCTTGTACTCCAAAAGATAACCGATTGGGCACAGTGGGAAAAATATTTCCCGGAGTGCAAGTAAAAATTGGAGAAAACGACGAGATTTTAGTTAAAGGACCGAATGTTATGCTGGGCTATCATAATAAACCTGAAGAGACCGCTAAAGCCATTGATAAAGACGGCTGGTTTCATACCGGTGACCAAGGTAAATTTGACGAGTTCGGGAATTTAATTATTACGGGAAGACTTAAAGAACTGATAGTCACATCTTATGGTAAAAAGATTCCGCCAATTCCAATTGAAGAAAAGTTATGCAAAAGCAAATATATTGAGCAGGCGGTGTTATATGGTGATAAGAAGAATTTTATCATTGCGTTGATTGTGCCTAAGCAAAAAGCAGTGGAAGATTATGCTAAAAGTAATTCAATCGTTTATCAAAAATATCCAGAACTATTACGTAGAAATGAGATTAAAAGTTTATTCAGATGGGAGATTGATATTGCATGTAAAGATTTAGCACCATATGAGAAAATAAAAGCATTTGCCTTGATAACTGAAAGTTTCACAATTGAAAATGGGTTGCTTACACCAACATTGAAATTGCGAAGAAGTAAAATCTTTGAGAAATATCATAGTTTAATTGAAGAAACTTACGAGAAAGCAAGTAAAGAAGCATTTCGGATATAGAATTTATAAACAATGTAAAGAATTTTGAGTAATTCTTTTCAATTTATACAATTATCTCATTTGTCCCAATAAAATTCTATTAGGATTGATTTAATAAGGTAGTGTATAATATTTTTTGTGTAAATTTAGATTTGATGTGTTAAAGATAGAAATAAAAATAACTTGACATTTTATCACTTTTTGATATAATTAAGTAGATGTAATTGCGGAGGGTATTATGACAAAACTAAAATTAATACTCTCAAGCTTTTTCCACCCTGACTCTTTTACTGATGACTTCAGTTTCCTATGCTCAATGGTTAGAAACGACAATTTATCTTCCAGACAGTTTGAGTGGTATATCAAATCCCCAATCTTTTGCTTTTAATGCAACAAATAATAAGATTTATGTTGGTGGTTCAGCAGGTAATTGGGTAATTGTAATCAATGGTGCGACCAATCAAAAGATTGCTAGCGTGCCAACTGGAAGTAATATCAGCGCACTTTGTTGGAATTCAATAAATAATAAGGTCTATTCGGCGAATTATAGTAGTATGTCCGTTACTGTAATTGACAGCTTTACTAATCAAGTAATTACTAATATTGCAGTTGAAGCCGACCCGGCGAATCGGATATAAGTTGCCAATTTGGGAAATTACAGTATCTCAGTTATTCGAGATGCAATGACTGACGTATCAGAACTAACATCGGGTATAATAAACCAAAAACTGGAAATAAATCCGAATCCAGCAAGAAAATATTTTACGATTTGCGGACGGCGTTCTATTGACCGCATAAGGATTTATGATATTACAGGAAGAGTAGTAAAAGAAGAAAAGTTCAAAAGTTCAAAGGGTGAGAAAGAACCAAAAGTCTCGTTGGATGGAATTAAGAATGGTGTATACTTTATAAAAGCAGACAACTCTAATCAAACTGTAAAAATTATTATCACAAGATAGGGGAATAAATAAGTTGAGAAATGTAATTATTGTTATATTGATAATATTTCCGATTACACTTCGAGCCCAATGGGAACCAGATGTAAGATTAACTTATAATGACAGTGTGTCTTATACTTGCTTAAATAATACTTGGTGTATAACTGCTAATGGTGATACTGTTCATGTTGTTTGGTCTGACAGACGGGATGGAAATTTAGAGATTTATTATAAACGTTCTATAAATAGTGGGACTGATTGGGAACAAGATACTCGCCTGACAAATAATTCCGCATCATCAGGAAACGCCTCAGTCGCAGTTGCCGGTTCGTATGTTCATTGTGTTTGGCTTGACGACCGAGATGGCAATAGCGAAGTCTATTACAAACGTTCTACTAATGGAGGCGGCTCTTGGGGACCGGATACTCGTCTCACCAATAATTCTGTTGCCACCTATTGTCCATCTTTAGCCGTTTCAGGCTCAAATGTTCATATGGTGTGTCAAGAAAGGTGGGAAGCACATCAAATTTATTACAAACGCTCAACTAATAATGGAACCACCTGGGGTCCAACAACTCGCATTTCATATATTTATGCTTTTGCTGATGGACCGTCAATTGCTGTAACGGGAACAAATCTTCATGTAGCTTTTTGGGATGCGCGGTCTGGAGGGTTCGGACGCATTAATTATAAACGTTCTACTAATAATGGTGCAAACTGGACTGAAGATTCTGCAATTACTCACGATAGGATTGGAGCAGAATTACCATCAATTGCGGTTAATGCTTCAAATATTCATTTAACTTGGAATAGTTATCGTGGAACTGCGCTACGCAATATTTACTATAAGCGTTCTACTAATGGCGGAGTCAACTGGGAAGACGAATATTCCCTTACAAACTATTCTGCAACTTCTTGTGCGCCATCAATTGCGGTTTCGGGTTTAAATGTTCACATTGTCTGGCAAAGCAATCGGGATGGAGATTATGAAATTTACTATAGGCAATCTGTAGATGGCGGAATTACCTGGTTACCTGAAATTCGTCTGACAAATTCTTTGGGTAATTCGTTATATCCATCAATTGCCGTTTCTGGTTCTACGGTTCATGTTGTTTGGTGTGATAATCGAGATGGAAATTATGAAATATACTACAAGCGCAATCCAACAGCAAATGTCAGTGTAGCAGATAATCAACAGATGCTTTCCGCTGATAACCTTTTGCTGGAAGTCTTTCCGAATCCGGCAAGGAATTATTTTACGATTCGCTTTTCGCCGACTTTTAATCAGGTTCAGAGTGTCATAGGACTAAGGATATTTGATATAACAGGCAAACTGATAAGAGAAGAAAAGTTCAAAAGGTCAAAAGATAAAAAAGTGCACAAGGTCTCGCTGGAAAATATTAAAAGCGGTGTCTATTTTGTGAAAATGGGCGATGATAATATAACTAAAAAGTTGATTGTAGCAAAATAGAATAGAAAAATTAAATATCAAATATCAAAAGTCAAAAATACATATTAAATATCAAATACTACTTTTGGATAATTTTATTTTTGGTGAGTGTTTTTAATATTTAATTTTTAATATTTGATATACTGCTGTATACCGCTTCTAAACAGAGTTATCTATTCGTTGTGCATAATGGCAAGTCCTTTTTCTAAGATTTGTCGCTGATAAAGTTTCCAATATAAACCTTTTTTAGATAGTAGTTCTTGATGAGTTCCGGTTTCAACAATCTTACCCTTATCCAGACAATAGATAATATCACAAATTGAAAGTAAGGTCAGACGATGTGATATGATGAGCAAAGTTTGCGCAAATTGTGAACTGGTTAAAGAGTTGATTAATTTTTGTTCGGTTTGAGCATCAAGATTGGATGTTGCGTCATCTAAAATTAGAATTTCGGGGTTGGAAAACAATGCTCGGCTTAAGGCAACTTTTTGTTTTTGACCTCCAGATAATCTAATGCCCCTTTCACCCACTTGTTGTTGAATACCATCAGGAAAAGTTTTTATATCCTCGTCTAATTGCGTAATTTCAGTTAAAGATTGGATTTGATTTTTGATATTTTTATCTCTTCCCCAGACGATATTATTATATATCGTATCAGAAAAGAGCGATGCTTCTTGAGGCGCATAACCAAATAGAGACCGCCATTGGTCTAGATCTAATTGTCGGTAATCAATATCATTGAGCAAAATTTCTCCTTTGGTAGGTTCACAAATTCTCAATAATAATTTTATGATGGTCGATTTTCCTGACCCCACTGTTCCGGCAATTCCAATCTTCATCTTGGGTTTGATAATTAGATTAATATGTTGAAGCACAAAATGCCGATTGGGTTCATATTGGAAACTGACATCTTTGAACTCAATTGATTGCCATTGGCTAAATTTTTGTGGTGTGGGACTAATTTTAATATCCGGAGAAGTATCTTTTAGTTCTCGGATGCGTTCTTCACCGGCTTTGGCTCTTCTGCCGGCAACAAAGAAATTACCAATATCAAACATTGGAGTTATCAGCATCAGGATATAAACATTAAAGGCAACAAATGAACCAAGACTTAATCGTTGTTTTATAACAAACATACCGCCAACCCAAAGAATTAGAAGAATGCCGAGTTCAGCAATGCCAGAAAAGAATATTCCAATTTTGGCTTCGGCTTTGGTTACAGTTACAGACCTATTAATCCGTTCTTTTAAGATTTCATTAAATCGTTTAATATTCCAGTCCTCGGCACAATACGATTTAATTATCTTGATACCAGTAAATGATGATTCCAGATGATTATTGGCTTCGGAAATTTTCTCGCGCCAAGCACGATACCAAGTATAGACGAGTGGTCCTAATTTTAACCAGACTAAAACCGCCAGCCAAACTGGTAAGACTGAAATCAGAGTTAATAAAGGATTGAGTTTTATTAGAATTATAAGGGCAATGATTATCGTTAAAATGCCTTCTAAGGGACGGAAGACACCCGAACAAGCAAACCAAGATAGTTCACCTAAGTCTTGGTCTAATCGTTCAATTATATCGCCACTGGGAAATTTATTGGTAAAACTATGTCCTAATTTTAAGATATGACGAAAGACCAGACTGCGAATGTTCCAGTTAAATAGTTCATTGGTCCGACCACGAACATAAGGTAAGCCGACATTGACCAGAGAACGATGAACTCCTAAACCAAGAAGAATACCAACATAGGTTAATAGTTTTGGAACTGCAAGTTGAGTCTTAATACCATCAATAAGTAATTTTAATATATAAGGAAATGATAAAGAAATACCGGTTCCGATTATGGTGATGATAATGATTATTATCATTCGTCGAGGATTCTTTTTCCAAAAGTCAATAATTAGTTGATAATCACGAGATAACATATTATTTAATAGAAAAACTGGTAGGTTTTTGCTCACTAATTGTTCTTTTTTCTAAGTATTGTAAACGGTAAAGTCGATAATAGTAGCCATGCTTTTTTAGTAGTTCTAAGTGCGTGCCTTGCTCAACAATTTTACCTTGATGAATGACAAAGATTCTATCAACCATTTGAATTGTGGCAAGCCGATGAGCAATAATAATTGCAGTTCTACCTTTTAATAGGGTCTCGAGTCCTTCTTGAAGTAATCGTTCAGTATGTGGGTCGACTGAAGAAGTTGCTTCATCTAAGATGAGAATTTCAGGCTCACGCACTAAGGCACGGGCAAAAGATAATAGTTGTCTTTCACCCAAAGATAGATTTATGCCCCGAGCAACTAAATCTGTTTCAAAGCCATTGGGAAAATTTTCAATAGTTGGAAGTATCTTTATTCGATCAACTGCGGATTTAACCTGTTCTAATGAAATCTGTTTGTCAAATAGTCGAAGATTGTCCAAGACCGAGCCAGGAAAAAGAATAATGTCTTGAGGAACAAATCCAATTTTACTTCGAACGGTCTGATAATCGATAGCCATTATATCTTTGTTATCTATTAAGATGTTACCTTTTTGGGGCAAATAGAATTTTAAGAGTAGACTGATAATTGATGTCTTGCCACCGCCGGTTTCTCCTACTAACGCAATCTTCTCACCGTTTTTTACTGAGAAATTAATATCTTCTAAAATCCATTCCCGAATTTGCTCGGTCTTTTCTGTTGTCTCGTACTTAAAATAGACATGTTGAAAACAAATCTTAGGTTCTTGACTGGTTGTCATTCTGAAGGAGCGAAGCGACTGACGAATCTCAATCTTTGGAGATTCTTCGGTTCGCTCAGAAAAAATACCGAAAATTCTTTCGGCTGAAGCCAATGCCCTTTGGATAATATTTAATTGGTCCGATAGACCTCGAAGTGGCATAAAGAGACGCGTGATATAATTGGCAAATAAAAAAAGTGTGCCGATTGTAATTAGTCCTTTTAATGCCCAGATGCCACCTATGCCTAAAATCAAAACTAATCCTAAAACTTCACCAAAATCAACTAAAAACCAAATCCGATACCATAATTTCATTCCCACCAGTTCTTGTTGGAATTTATCTTTAGAAAGATTCTCCATTTTTTGGTACGAATGTTCTTCTCGATTGAATGCTTGAACTACGGGTAATGCTTGTAAGGTTTCATTGACAAAGTTATTTATTTCTGCAACTTTTCTACGGACTTTAAGATAAACTGGTCGAATATTTTTCTGAAACCACCAGAAAGCATAAATAAATGGTGGCAATAGAATAAGAATTACTAAAAATAATTTATAGTTAATAATTGACATCACAACTGACATTCCAATAAGCAAAACTAAATCTTGGGTTAAAACGACGGCTGAAGTGGTAAATAGATTTTTGATGGCTTCAGTATCAGAATCAACTCGGGTCAGTAGTTTTCCCACTGGATTTTTATCAAAGAAAGATAAAGGAAGATTAATAATATGACGATATAGATTTTCTTTAAGTAGAGCGCAGGCACGTTCTCCAACGATGGCTAAAGAGACGCGTTGAAAATAGCCAATTAAATATACAACAATTTGAAGCACAAGATAAATTATTGAAGTTCGAACTAATCCCGAAATACTACCTTGTTTAATATCAACATCAATAGCATGTTTTAATAAGACTGGACCTAATAAACCTAAACCAGTAGAGACTAAAAGTAATATTGTGGCGGTGATAATTCTGGTACGGAATTTATAAAAATAGGGGAGAAGACGCTGTAATAACTTACGCGTCGAAGTCTTAATCTCAGCAACTTCTTCTTCTAAATAAAACAAATCATTACCAAACATAATAATTGAATAATCAAAATGATAATATATTATTGAAAAATGTCAAATGAGATAATGGGGATTTATTCGCAATCAAAAGTTATAAGAATTACAAAATTCACTGAATTTTTAACTGGTTTTTCTCTTTTCAAGCGAAGTTTCATAGTTTTTTATACTAATTTTTATTGACAAATAATTTCTTGTTATTATACTTTTGGTTATGATAGATTGGAAAAAGAGAATTATTAAACCTGAAGAAGCAGTAAAGGCAATAAAGTCGGGCCATCGGGTTTTTATTGGTTCGGCATGTGGTTCACCCCAATCATTGGTTAAAGCCATTACATCAGCACCAGCAGAGGATGTTGAGATTACTCAGATTCTTAATTTGGGAATAGTTGATTATGCTAGTGAAGCATTGACGGGTAAATTCCGCACTAATACTTTCTTCATTGGTCGGGATTTAAGAGAACGAGTTTGGCAAGGTGGTGCGGATTATACTCCAATTTTCTTGTCAGAAATACCAAGACTTTTTCGTAGTGGCCGATTACCGATTGATGTTGCCTTAATTACCGTGTCCTTACCAGACGAACACGGTTATTGTAGTTTTGGAATATCAGTTGACATTACTAAACCAGCAGCCGAATCTGCTAAGATTGTGATTGCAGAGATTAACCCCAATATGCCCCGAACCTTAGGCGATTCTTTTATTCATATTAATGATATTGACTATTTGGTTTATTCGGAACAACCATTATTAGAATTTACGGTTAAAGCCCAGCCAGAAATTGTTAGAAAAATTGCTAAAAATGTTTCGGATTTGATTGAAGATGGTTCTACCATCCAAGTCGGATATGGGGGCGTGCCAACTGCCTTATTAGATTTTTTACAGGATAAAAAAGATATTGGAATCCATACTGAAGTATTCTCTGATAATATAATTGATTTAATTGAAAAAGGTGTAATTACGAACCAAAAGAAAACTTTACATAAGGGTAAAGCCATTGCTTCATTTGCAATGGGCACGAAAAGATTATACCAATATCTTGACAATAATCCATTTTTTGAATTTCATCCGGTAGATTATACTAATGACCCATTTATTATTGCTCAAAACGATAAGATGGTAGCAATTAACTCGGCAATCGAAATTGATTTGACAGGTCAAGTTTGTGCTGATTCGATAGGTTATCTTTTTTATTCAGGTATTGGTGGACAGTTAGATTTTGTAAGAGGTGCGGCACGGTCCAAAGACGGTAAACCGATAATTGTTGTGCCCTCAGTTAGGTCAGACGAAACAAAGTCCAGAATTGTTCCTCATTTATCCGAAGGTGCTGGTGTTGTGACTACCCGGGGCGATGTTCATTATGTAGTCACTGAATGGGGTATTGCCAATTTGTATGGTAAGACGATACGAGAAAGGGCATTATCTTTAATTTCAATTGCGCATCCGAAGTTTCGGGCAGAACTATTGAAAAAGGCAAAAGAGTTGAAATATGTCTATCAAGACCAACCCGAACTACCTTTAGTCCAGGCACGCTATCCTGAAGAATTAGAAACCTGGGCAGAAACTAAAGATGGACATAAAATCTTTATCCGACCAATAAAGCCAACAGATGAGCCTTTATTGAGAGAACTCTTTTATACCTTTTCGCAACAGACGATATATTATCGTTTCTTTTCGTATATTAACGCAATGCCGCATGATAGATTAGCAAAATTTGTTAATGTTGACTATGAAAACGAGATGGCAATTGTTGCCGTATTAAAACAAGCCGGTGAAGAGAAGATTATCGGAGTTGCGCGTTACGCCTTAGATAAAGCCTCAGGCTTGGCTGAATTTGCTTTTGTGGTTGCCGATAATTGGCAAAATAAAAAAGTTGGAACTGCGCTTTTTTCAACTCTGATAAAAATTGCGCGTATGAAAGGCATTAAAGGATTTATTGGCTATGTCTTAGATACTAACATAGGTGCTTATCGGTTGACGCATAAGATGGGTTATCCAATCAAAACCAGTTGGGAAGACGGCGTATATAAATTAGTGATGATGTTTTCTGAATGAGTAGAAGAACTTCGAGATCCAGCAACCTATGGATAGTTTTGGTTCGGAGACCTAATTTGATGAAGCCTAATTCTAAATTATGATTCATTATAATATTTTCTGAAGGATTATTAAAAGGTAATGATAAATTTTAAGGTTTGCAGTGATAAGTATAGATAATGAATCCTAATCTTAAATTTATCTTTTGGCCTAGGTCAATTGCAGTAATTGGTGCATCCACGAAAAAAGGTAGTGTTGGTCAGGCAACTTTTGCTAATATCCTCTTAAATGGTTTTACCGGTATTGTTTATCCCGTAAATCCTACGGTCCGTAGTGTCTTAGGTGTCAAAGCATATCCTTCAGTGCTTCATATTCCAGATGAGATTGATTTAGCCGTGATAATTGTGCCCGCGCCAATTGTGCCAGAGGTTATAGAAGAATGCGGCCAAAAAGGTGTTAAAGGCGCAATAATCATTTCTGCTGGGTTTAAGGAAATCGGCGAAAGCGGAGCAAAATTAGAAAAGCGAGTTAAAGAAATTGCCAGCAAACACAATTTATCTTTAATTGGTCCGAATTGTTTTGGCATGATTAACACAGACCATCGGGTAAGTCTGTTCGCAACTTTTGGTAAAGCAGTGCCACAACCAGGTAATATCGCATTTATTAGTCAAAGTGGTGCTGTTGGTGTGACCGCATTAGAATATGCTGAAGCCGAAGGCATTGGCTTGTCAAAATTTATTTCCATTGGCAATAAAGCTGATATTAATGAAAATGATTTATTAGAATACCTTAAAGACGATGAACAAACCAAAGCAATAATTTTATATTTAGAAGATTTAGTTGAGCCAAGGCGATTTCTAAAAATCGCTACAGAAGTAACAAGTAAAATTGGAAAACCGATCTTAGCAATAAAAGCCGGTCGAACTTCAGAAGGTGCTAAAGCCGCTTCTTCGCATACCGGTGCTTTGGCTGGTTCAGATGAAGCCTACAATGCATTCTTACATCAATGCGGTATAATTAGAGTCGATACAGTGAGTGAACTTTTTGACTATGCCAAAGCATTTTCTGGACAACCATTGCCGAAAAGTCGAAGAGTTGCCATAATTACTAATGCGGGTGGAATGGGAATTATGGCAACTGATTCAGTGATTAGAAATGGATTGGTATTGTCTCAATTTTCTGAAACAACGAAAACAAAACTCAGGGCATTTTTACCTTCATCTGCCAGTATTAATAATCCCCTTGATGTTATTGGTGATGCCGATGAAATAAGATACCGCGAAGCATTGAAATTACTGCTGGAAGATGAGAATGTTGATGGCATTATTTGTATCTGGACTCCAACCTTAATGGCAGAGACTAAAGTTGTGGCTGAAGAGATTAGTGCAATCGCACCTAATTATGCTAAACCAGTAATGGGTTGTTTGCTCTCATTAGAAAATACTAAGGAAGTGATTCGAACTTTATGGAAAGCAAAAATACCTTACTATCCATTTCCTGAGATTGCAGCCAAAGCTTTAGCCGATATGTGTGATTTTCAAGAATGGATTAATTTACCGCCAACTGAGATTAAAGTATTTGATGATGTTGACCGAAATCAGGTAGCAGCAATAATCAAGACCGCCAAATCCAGAACGCCACATTTTATCACTGAACCAGAAGGCTATAAGATTTTGGCAGCATATAAAATCCCAATTCTACCTAATGTTTTGATTACAGACCCACAGGAGTTAATAGACCAAGCCAAACTCATCGGCTTTCCCGTAGTGCTCAAAGTTGTTTCTTCAGATATTTTGCATAAGACGGAAGTTGGTGGTGTTGCGGTTGATATTGGAAATGAAGATGAGTTATTACAGAAATTTCAAGAGATGCCAAAACATATTAAACAACATAAGCCCGATGCTAAAATTGAAGGTTATTTGATACAGAAGATGGCGGAGAAGGGAATTGAGACCATTTTGGGGATAAAAAAAGACCCTCAGTTCGGCCCGATTATTATGTTTGGCTTAGGTGGTATCTATGTTGAAGTATTGAAAGATATAAGTTTTCGCGTCTGTCCAATTTTATAATTGACTGCAACCCATATGATTCAAGAAATAAAAGGTTATAAAATCCTTAAGGGCTTTCGTGGCAAAGGACCAGCCGATATG
>JAOABV010000019.1 GCA_026418155.1 candidate division WOR-3 bacterium
ATTCTCACTTCTCAAAGTGGACGGCCCGAAAGGCCATCCTGATTACCCGGGAGGTAAGCCGGTCGGCAAGCCGGTGGGTTGCCGAGGGGCATACCCCTCGGCAACCCACCGGCATACCCTTCTGACCGCCCAATCTACAGATAGTTAGTTTGTCCTTTAAGTAACCGAATGATTTAACCTCACGATAATCAATGGGATAGCAGATAAGGTCGCCTAATCTTCTGTCTCCTCGGTCAAATAGGCTGGTGGCTTGTTTGACTAGTGCTGGCACTTTTATTATATTCATAAAATACCTTATTTCTAATTTTCCGCAAGATTTTGATTATATCGCTTTATTATGCCTAATAAATATCATATTCCCAATCTTCCACAAAATTTAATTATATCGCTTTTATTATACCTAATAAATAGCATTTCCAATCTTTCACAAAGTTTGATTATATCGATTTTATTATACCTATTAACCTATATTCCCAAATTCACGCAAAATTTGATTATATCGTTTTATTATATCTATAAAACACCTTTATTCCCGGTTTCCCACAAAGTTTGATTATATCGTTTTATTATGCCTAATAAATATCATATTCCCAATCTTCCGCAAAGTTTGATTATATCGCTATATTATATCTATAAAACACCTTTATTCCCGGTTCCCCACAAACTTTGATTATATCGCTATCAATATGATAACAGATAATATCTTCTGTCCTTCCACCTCTTGAGTCAAGCAGACCAGAGAAAATACCATACATCCAAATTCTCCCTAAGTTTGATTATATCTCCTATTAAAATTCTCTAAAATTATTGAATGATTCAAGACTTTTGGTATAAGGTAAAATTTATGCTAATATTATCTTCAGATACTAACAATCTTATTAAAAAGTGACATCTTTCAAGCGGTTTTGAATTCAAATGATAAAAAATTTTTCATCTGTTTCGAATATCAGATACCCATATATTTTTATGCTGTTTGCTATCAAATAGAAAACGCCTTCCGTTCTTCGCAAATCTATTATAAAATCTCATAAAATGCCATATATCTTTTAGACTCATTGTATTTAGGACTTGACAGAACTCTACTTGGTTATTAGACTTAAATACTATGTTAGTTATAATTATATCTCTTTTAATGAATGGTTCATTACAATCTGGAGAGGCCGGTTTTAACTTCTTAAAATTGACTCCATCCGCCAAAGAAGCCGCTATGGCAAATACATCGATTAGTGTCGAAAATGATAAATCGTTATCCGGTTTTGATTTTATATATAATCCGGCACAAAGATTGACCAATACCTCTTTGGGTGTCAGTTATCTCAGTCTGCCAGCTGGCATACATTATGGTGTAATTAGTTATAAAAGAAATCGTTTGTTGCCTTTTACTCATTCAAGTGGTGTGAGTTTGATTTTTCTTAATTCAGGACCAATAAAACATACTAATGAACAAGGAAACCCACTGGGAACTTTTTCTGTTTCCTATGCCAATCTGCTTATGGGAGGAACGGTCATTAATAATAATGAACTTAAAGTCGGCGTGAATTTCAAGTTGCTTTATGGCGCAATTGAAAAGTTTTATGGTCTCGGCCTTGCCTCAGATATTGGAGTTCGGTTTCTTCCACCAGTTAAAAACTTAAGCATCGGTTTAGTAATTAGAAATTTAGGTTACCAAATAAAACCATTTGACACTAATTCCGATAAACTGCCTTTAGAATTAGGTATTGGTAGCAGTTATAAAATTGAAGATAATCTTTCTTTTGCTTGGGATATCCGAAAAGCGATTGACAGTCCTATTTTTTTTAGTGTAGGAATTGAAGGTTGGATTAATAAATATTTAGCATTGCGTGGTGGTTATAATTCATTGCGACGAGCATTAGCAACTGGCGGAGGTTCTGATATTTTAGCCGGATTTGCTGTCGGATTGGGAGTAAAAGTGTCAAAATATCAAGTGGATTATAGTTTCACGCCCATGCTCAATTTAGGACGCCAACATCACCTCAGTCTAACGCTTTCCCGATAGTGAACGAACATCTCACTAAATCCTTAAGATGAAAAGACAATGATAATAAAAAAGCAATTTATTAAAGATTTAATGGTTGGACATAAAGTTAATGATATTTTTTTCATTCGAAATCGTCGCCAACTAAAGAAACATGACGGTAGCAAATTTTTAATCTTAGAACTTTCGGACCGGAGTGGTGTAATCTTAGGTAAAATTTGGGATGGAGTCGATGCATTCTACGCTGAAACTAATCCAGGAAATTTTGCCCAAATTCAGGGCGATGTCACTGAATATAATGGCGAAACCCAAATTACCATTGTTAATATCAACCGAGTCGCCGAACAAGATGTCGCAGTAAAAGATTTTATTGCCAGTAGCCGTTTCGATATTGAAACAATGTATGCTGAACTTAAAGATTATATTAACGCAATAAATGATGCAGATTATCGCCGATTACTTAATAATATTTTTGCTCAACCAGAGATATGCCAAAAGTTTAAAATGGCACCAGCCTCAACCGGTGTTCATCATGCTTACCTTGGAGGACTATTAGAACATACTTTATTTATGCTTCGACTCTCAAAATCGATTCCTTTGGTCTATCCAGAAATTGACTATTCATTATTAATTGCCGGCATTATTTTACACGACATTGGTAAAATTAAAGAATATACTTTTGAAAAAGCCATCAGTCATACTGATGAAGGTTATTTGATTGGTCATATTGTTGTTGGCTATGAAATTGTAAAGAGTGAAATCAATAAAATCGCTGAATTTCCCGAGGACAAAAAACAGTTATTACTCCATATCATTTTAAGTCATCATGGCCAAAGAGAATTTGGTTCACCGACAACGCCGAAATTTGCCGAGGCCTACTTAGTCCATACTTTAGATAATTTAGATGCTCGGATGATGATGTATCGGGAAGTTACTGAAAATGCTCAAGGAGCAAAATGGAGCGACTACCATCAATTTTTGGAAACCAAGGTCTTTATTAGACACCGGGATTAGATATTTACAACCCTAATATTATATAAATCCTCACCTGTTATCTTTAATAATCCATTTATAAATATTACTGGATATATCCATTATAATTAAATTTCATAAATTGTTAGTATTCGTTGACATATCTCAGTTTTAGATTGACATTATTGAAATTAGTAGTAAAATAACAACCATGTTAATATCAGCAGGCGCGACCCGAATGGAATTGTTAAAATTGCGTCGTCGACTGGTAATTGCGCGTCGTGGTCATAAACTATTAAAAGACAAACAGGAACTGGTGATGCGCAAAATTTTAGAAATGATTACAACCATTAAAGGTCAACGAAGAAAGATTGCAGAACAGTTACATCAAATAAACCACCAATTGATGTATGCGAAAGCATTGTATGGCGAAACCAACTTTGAATCTGCAATATTAAGTTCTAATCGTTCGATAAATGTTCGAATCGGAACTGGTAATATTGCCAATATTTTAGTGCCAATGATTGAACAAGTTGATTTCAATGGCTCAATCAGAAATTATGACTGGACAAAAACATCCGGCGAATTAGATAACGCTTTATTGACGATGTCGGATTTGACTTTGTCTTTATTAACCTTAGCAATTAATGAAAAGACTTTAGAACTTTTGGCTGAAGAGTTAGAGAAAACCCGTCGCCGAGTAAATGCTTTAGAATTTGTCTTAATTCCATCCATTACAGAAACGATAAAGTATATCACGATGAAATTAGGCGAAACCGAACGGGCAAGTTTAGTTCGGTTAATGCGCATTAAGGAGATTTTACGCGGCTAACTATAAATATTTTGCTCTATCAAGGTGTAACTTGTAAGATTACCGATGTTATCTAAAAGACGCATATTTCTTAGCCTGACGATTATTATGATAATTATTTCGCTGATACCTATCCCAAGAAAATTTCAAAACCAATCCAAGGGTTGGGATAAGATGATTCATTTCTTACTCTATGGCATCTGGGGATTTATTGGCCAAAGTGTTTTGTCAATTGGTGCTTTATTGTTAGGAAGTTTTTTGTCGCTTTTAACTGAATTAGTTCAAAAATTTATTCCGAGCCGAGTTCCGGAAATTGCTGATTTTACCATTAATATCTTAGGCTTAGTTATGGGCACAAGTTTCTGGGAACTAATCGCAAGGCAGGTTAATGATTAATCTAATGAGTTGGCAAGGAATAAGGTCTGAAAATACTAAAAAATTATCTCTGAATTTGCTAAGATTAAAAATAATCAATGAATTCCTGGTATTCTGTGTCAAAAATTTATTTGCTCAAAAGACGCAGTCTTTTGGCTTTTGACTTTGTTGAGATATGATAATATCTAATCCTAAAGGCACACAAGACTTTTTACCACCAATTTCTGAACAGAAGTATTATCTGGAAACTCAATTTCGCAAAATTGTGGCACTTTATGGATTTTCTGAGATTGTCACACCTTGTTTTGAACATACCGAACTATTTTTGCGTTCAACTGGTTTGACTACGGACATTGTCACTAAACAGATCTATTCTTTTACTGATAAAGGTGGTAGAGACTTAACATTACGACCTGAAGGCACACCGGGCGTCATTCGAGCATTTCTCCAAAATAATCTTAAGCCACCAGTAAGGTTATTTTATATTGGTCCGATGTTTCGTTACGAAAAACCTCAAAAAGGCCGGTACCGAGAATTCTATCAATTAGGCATTGAAGTTATCGGCGAAGCCCATCCTCAAACCGATATTGAAGTAATTGAAATGGGGTTAAATTTCTTTTCTGCAGTTAATATCAAAGATATTGTTGTCAAGGTAAATAGTGTTGGCTGTGGATTATGTCGAAATAAGTTTCGCACTGACTTGGTATTCTTTCTCAATACCGTGCAAGATAAGATTTGTCAGGACTGTAAATCTCGATTAGAACGCAATCCGTTACGGGTGTTTGATTGCAAGGAAACTACTTGCCAAGAATTATACCAGTCAGCACCGAAAATTGCTGATTATCTCTGTTACGACTGTCAAAACCATTTCCAAATCGTGCTTCAAGAATTAACCGAGCGCAAACTGCCCTTTGAACTTGATAAGATGATGGTTCGCGGATTAGATTATTACACCCGAACAACCTTTGAATATGTCCCAAGTCTTACTACTACTTTAGGAGCCCAAGACAGTTTAGGCGGAGGCGGTCGATACGACAATTTAATTGAAGATTTCGGTGGTCCTAAAATTCCTGCGATTGGCTTTGCTTTAGGATTAGAGCGCATTCTAATTTATTTAGGAAACCCAGCAACACCACGCAAAAACTTAGTCTATCTAATTCCTTTAGATAACGAAGCCGAAAAACTTGCTAAACAATTAGTGATTGAACTTCGAGAAAATCAGATTCCAGCAATCTTAAATCTGCCAGATAAAAATTTACGAAGTGGGTTAGGTATTGCTGACAATTTGTCTTGCGAATATGTGATAATTATTGGGTCAGAAGAAATTAAAAAACAGGTATATACTGTCAAGAAATTATCGGTAAAAAGTCAACAAGAAGTCCCTCAAGACAAAATCATTGACTTTCTTAAAAAAGCATTTGCCAACCAGTTAATAAAGACATCCTAAACAAACATCTTAAAGCATTGCCCTTAGCCTCTGATTAGCAAAAGAGTTGCTAAAAATAAATTAACTCAGTGGCTCATCTGCTCTATAGAAAAATTTACTTGGGCTAACTAACAATTTTAATATGATTTTGGGACTAAGGATTAAGACTGACTGAAACTGCTCCCTTGGGACACTTATATTTACATTCTAAACACCGAATGCATTCTTTGGCATTAGGATTATCATAAATATTAATATCAACCGGGCAGACTTTTCGGCAGAGATTACATTTATTTTCTCCGCACTTACTTGGGTCAACCGACATTCTAACTAAAGAAAATCGGTTAAATACAGAGTAAATTGCACCGATTGGACAAAAAACTCGACAGAAGAATCGCTTAATAAAAATCGACCCAACAATAACCAATATCAATATTGCGATTTTAGCCTTAAAGAGCCAGCCGACTAATGCTTTTAATTCACCGGTCTTATCAGTAAGCACAATCGGAAGTCCGGCTTCGAGAATTCCAGCCGGACAGAGCATACAAAACCAAGGTTCAGTAGTTAAATAAACAATAATACCAGCAACGCCAATTAATACTGCATATTTAGTATAAGTTGTCCATTGAGGAAGATTAAATTTGAAACGAGTGAACTTCTTTAGTAAATCCTGTAAAAATCCAAAAGGACAGACCCAGGCACAGGACATTCGTCCTACCAAAATCCCGACCACTCCAAAAAATCCGGCAATATAAAAGGGAATTTGCCTAATACCGATAAAATGTTGCAATGCTCCCATTGGACAACCAAACCGAGTAAGCGGACATCCCCAGCATGTTAGAATGGGCACACAAAATCTTTTTGTGAATCCCTGATAGATTGTTCCAGTCCATAAAGCCGGATAATAACTTAACTGAATAATTGTTGCAATAATCTGCCCTAATCGATATGGTCGTAATTTCTTCACTGCTGTAACCCCATACAAGATAGGCACATTACTGAACCGACAGTCTCTGTCTCAACCGGTTCGCCTTTTTTGACCCCATAAAAGATACCGGCAATAGAGATGAATAAAATAATAATGATTATTATTAATCTTTTCATTAAAAGATACTGGTTAATACAATTTTAACACCTTTGAATGGCGCTTCAAATCGACAGACACCGCCAGAACAGACCAAACCGCCTTTTTCACTGCCAATCCGCACGCGTAGATTATGTTTATTAGTAATATCAAGACTCAATTCCGCCATAGGCCAGTGCTTTTCTACCCCAAGTTTTGACAATAGCCAATTAGGTATCCGATTTCGTCGTTCATAGCGCAAAGTTAATTGGAATAATTCTGATTTTCCAATTGAAACCGAGAGGGCATGCTCGAAATATTTACTGCTATCAGCCGAAATAAAATTATGCTCATAGCCGGCATCAAGGAAAAACGCATTAAAATTATAAGTTGCTTCTAATGATGGTTTCAGTTCAGTCTTTTTAAGTATGGGCAATTCAATTTTGTCTTTAACATTTCGTTCAATCATTCCATTTACTTCTAAATTTTCTCCAACATTAAACTTTATTTTAAGGATTTGCTCTAAGATACCTTCAGTTTTATCATGGGTTTTAAGAGTATTATAATTACCTTCTAAGCTTAGATAGTCAAATGGTGAATAATTTATTGAAGTGCCAAAACCAAATTCATTTATTCCTCGATTAACTGAAATACCTGATTTAATTGGTGTCGGTGGTTCATTATAACGATAGCCAAGACCACCAAATCCAATTGAATCATAATCCATAATCTGAAAGAATAAACCCAAGCCCGAAAATGTAAGATTAGAGGAAAAAAGTATTCCGTTACCAGTTAATCGTCCACCAATACCAGGATATGAACTGAGTTGCCGAGCGTATTCAAAATATCCTTGATACGGTCCCATTGCAAACTCAATATTACCACCCAAAAGTTCCGTAAATGCTCGTGGTGTCAAATCAATTCTGCGATTATAGCGCACATATCTACCACCAATGTTCACCGTGATAATTTCGGGTGTGGGTAGTTTGCTTTCTAAATTAATTCCGCGAATCTGGTCAGAAGTATCGTTTTTTATCTTATACGCATTCTCTTCAAAAAAGATATTGCGTGGTCGGCCAAATAAGGCAGACAATTCGCTATGAAACATCTTAAGAGTGGCTTTAGCACCATAAATTGAATTGTCGGTTCTAAAATCTTCATCCAGAAACTGATTTAAGACCAATCCGCGGCCAAAAGTTGTGTAATATGTGCCATAGATAATATCAATCACTTCCTGAACGTATTCAATATTATAATCAATATATTGTAATCGTCTCTGATTGGGTAAAGACGGTTGCCAGAAAAAGAAAAGACCGCGTAGCGTGAGATTATTATAAGTAAAGGAAAGTTTTAATTTATCTTCAATATGTTCCTTGAGTGTATCAACAAACAACCAGTATTCAGCAGTATTGCCACCACCAAACTGAATCGCTTGTGCTGACAACAAATGGGTAAATAACCAGCAAGAAATAAGAAATAAACCACAAGCAACAGTTAGCGTTTTGTTGGTTGTCATAACTTTATAATAAATTGCTAAATCCTATAGTTCAGGCATAAATTATTAACATATAAATACTACTTTCCCTTGTGTTCGCAACCCTTACACTCTGCGCATTTTTTCATTAGTTTACGGAGTGATACCATTATCTTTTTCTCATCTCCCGGCTTATAGCCCTGATGCGTAAAGACAATTTTTTTATCCTGATTAATAATAAAGAATGTGGGCATAACCTGGACATTATAGGATTTACGCAACTTATTTTCTGGGTCTAAGACAATCTGATATCGCCATTTGCGACCAGCAACAAATGATTTTACTTCATCTTTAGATTTTGCCTTATCCTGACTGATTGCTAAAAAAGTTACCCCCAATGATTCAATCTCAGGATAATACGGTTTTAAGGCATCAAGTTCTTTTATACACATTTTACACCACAATGCCCAAAAACTCATTATCACCGGTCCTTTCTTAACTAAAGAGTCCAGGATAACAACTTTACCGGAAACATCATAAAGGGTAAAACTTGGCGCATCTTTTAAAGAAACAATTTGTTCATCAGCCAAAAGAAGTGTTAGGCAACTAAGAAGAAAAATTGTTATAATTGTTTTTTTCATTATCCCTCCTCTAAAATAATGAGTATTATTTTCATTTTATCTAAATCTCGTCTTTACTGCTTGCAAAACTTTCTTCGTATTCATATTTTGCAAGAAAAGAACGCCGGTCATTTTATTGGGTGGTAAGGTATGTTGAAAGGTAATTATCGTATCTAAACTGTCAGGATAAACAAGATAAAGTGGGAAATTAAACAATTTTCTAACCACATAATTAAAATCTTTTGTCATGCCAACAACACTATCCTCACAGATAGCGATAAAGGCATTGACCGGACTATGAGTTAGGGTATCTGCGGGAGTGATTTTAATATTCAGCATGCCACTATTAGTTGTGGCAGAACCTGCGAGATAAAGATTATATGCCGGCGGATTGGATTTTGCAGCAATAATGTGTTGAGTATACACTTGATAGTATGTCGATTCCGGGGGAAACCCGGGCGAATCAACAATCACTTTATCGGTTCCATCAAAACAAATCGTTGCCTCAGGAATTATCGGTGGCAATGGAATTGAATAAAATGCTTTTCGTAGCGTATCAATTGCCGGTGATGTGAAAGTATAATTATAAGATACAATTACCAAAGAATCTCCGTAGGTTTCTGAGAGCCAATCGAGCGACCGCTCTGCTGCCGCACAAAAATCTCAACCATCGGTTGTAAAAAACTCTGCTAAGACAATTCGATTTGTCGGAGTTGGTAAGATACGCGGTGCTTCAGAACAAAAAATAAAAAGTAATAGTAAGCCAAACAAGATAATTTTCTTCATAAAAGTAAATTATACTTTTAATCTTAAAGAAGTCAACAGAATTCTGCAATGTATCCTTTGTTCTCAATAGAACTCTTGACATTATCTATAAATTAACTATGCTAAAATACAGAATTCATCAAAAGTGAATTCTGTGAAAATTCAAATCTCAACTTTATTTTTAACTGAATGCGACCAAATCGCATCCAGTCGCATAAAAAATGAAACAGTTAATAAAGCCCGAAGTTCTAAAAGCATTACCCCTAACGGATGCAGAATTAGTAAAAAGGGCACAACAAGGAAATACCTCGGCTTTTGAGGAATTGGTCCGACGCTATGAACGAAAAGTCTATAATTTAGTCTATCGGATGCTGGGTAATGAAGAAGATGCTAAGGATGCCCTACAGGATACCTTTATCCGTGCCTATCGTTTTATTAAAAAATTCAAAGGTAAATCATCTTTTTATACTTGGCTTTATCGGATTGCCGCTAATGTTTGCTTTACCCGGCTTAAAACTCGTAAGACTAAAGAACCTGAAGTTGGTGTTTCATTAGATGAGCCGATTATTGATGAATCGGAAATGCCGCGCGAACTCCCAGATTACAAAGAAAGCCCAGAACATCTATTTCACCGGCAACAATTACAAAAAGCATTACAAGATGCGATTAATGAACTACCTTCCGATTACCGTTCAGTTGTTATTTTGAGAGACTTACAAGGATTATCTAACAAAGAGGTCAGCAAAGCATTAAATCTTTCTATAGCCGCGGTAAAATCCCGACTCCATCGGGGCAGAGTCTTTTTAAGAAATCGATTGTCTAAATATATAGCACCAACCCGGCAAAACTTATCTAAATCAAAAGTGACACAAAGTTTTGCCGACAGCGATAAAAGTATATGATTGACTGTAATAAATTTTTTCTCTTAATCTCTGATTTTATTGACGAAGAATTAGAAGAAGAAATCGTTCTGGAAATACGCTCTCATATTAAAACATGTCCGACTTGTCAAAATCTCCATGAATCATTTCTACATATAATAAGAGTTTTCCAGTGTCAATGTGCCTTAGAAGTTCCACCGGCGGCGCATGAGCAATTATGGCAAACTCTCAAAGGTATCTTAGAGCAAGATTCCCAACAAAAATAGTAATAATTGGCAAAGTCAATATTTATTTTCTAAGCACATATCAGCAATAATCAAAAATCGATTATCTCCCAATAATGTTAAGAACTCACCAATTAACAAATAATTAAATGAGTTCTTATTAGCCCAACTTTCAAAAATCCGACTAAATCTTTGAATCGCTCGCATAACCGTTATAGTCTAATAATTGAAAATTAAAGAAAGGGAGGTGATGACTATGACGAACTGGTTATTACCTTGGGATCCGTTTAAAGAAATAACGGACTTAAGAAAGAAATTAGACCAGTTCTTTGAATTTCGGCCGCGTTCTCGTCGAGGTTTCCTTACGCCATTGTCTGAAGAATTTTATCCAGCAGTAGATGTTTATGACAAAAAAGACGCTATCGTGCTCAAGGCGGAAATTCCCGGTGTTGATAAAAAGGATATTTCCATCTCAATCAGCGAAGATGAAATCACGATCAGAGGCGAAGTAAAACGAGAAGAAGAAGTGAAAGAACAAGACTACTATCGTTGCGAACGTTCCTATGGTTCCTTCTCGCGAACAATTCCTCTGCCAACTGCGGTTGATAAAGAAAAAGCGAAAGCGACCTATAAAGATGGCGTGCTCGTTGTAACATTGCCTAAAAGTGAAGCGGCCAAACCAAAGGAGATTAAAGTTCCAATCGAATAGAACTGGTCTACTAAGAAGGGATAGTCTTCGGACTGTCCCTTTCTTTATTTTTTAGATTTATCACTATTAAGTTTATAAAAAGTGAAATTAGAGTCAACTCAATTACATTTCTGTTCTTAATAATAAGTTTGTTTTTCTATAATAGCCTTTTCTTTGGTTCAGCATTTTTCAGAATCATCAAGAAATATTGTCGATGTTTATGAAAATTAAATTGTAATTTTTGAATTCGTATTATCATGCTATCGGTCATAATGAGTGAAAAGGTTATTATTTAGACTTATGATTCTAAAGACGAGAGGACTATTCAATCTTGAGTAAATGCTTAAAGATATTCTTTTTCAACTATACAGGATTTTGCTTATGAAAAGAAAGCGTGAAAAAGATTAAAATTAGCAAAAAGAGTACAATAATAGTATCTTATTATTCTGTATCTATTATTGTACTTTGTCTATATGTTGTGCTGTTTACTTTAAGAAGCCCGTGTTTATTTAAAAACACAAGTCGGTTGAATAATACTAACAGGCTTTTTGTGTCGAGCATCAAGTATTTAGCATGAATAATTAGTATTACTCAGATTCTATTGAGGTTTAATCATGCTGGCGATGGAATCCTATCTTTATAAAGTTTATATACAGATTTAAACACGGAAGAACTAAATGACACTGGGAATATTGTCTTGATAAAGTCTTTTTACAGATTAAAAAACATGCCCTAAATCGAAAAAATGAAAAACATAAAGACTAAAGCATAATCTCACAATAAAGTATTTAAACAGATATAGAAAGGCGTATTCAATCCGACACATAAAGAATATTTTGTCTCTTTTAGTTTTGGTAGTGTATAATATTTGTGTAAATTTAGACTTGATATGTTAAAAATAAAGATGTATCATTCTATGATGGGCAATTTTGATAAAATATGTCTCTTATAGTTCTTGACTTATATGTAGTTTTAAGTAAAAATTTTATAAGTACCTGATTTAGTCGTAAAGATTAATCAGAAAAAAGATATGCCAACAAGATTTATTCTAATTCTAATAGGATACACAATCTTTAGTATTCTCTACGCTGGGAATGATTCTCTACCTACAGAACCGTTTTCTGTTGAAAAAATTATTTTTCAAGGCAATATTTCTTTTAAACCCAAGCTCTTAAAACAATTATTAGACATAAAGGAGAAAGAAGAGATTTACAGTTTAGCCGTTGAAAAAGCGACCAGAAACTTAATTTCTTTCTATGTTCAACAAGGCTTTCAATATATTAACCTTGAAACTGACCTTAAAAAGACAACGAAAGGTATTACAATTATTTTTAAAATCAACGAAGGCCCACGGATAAAAATTTCTAAAATTAATATCTTTTGGGTCAATCGTTTAATACCAATTGATACTCTCAGAGCCGAAATTCCGTATAAGACTGCTGACTTTAAAAAAGGAAAATTTAACCTCAGCGTTCTTCATTCACAATTAAAGATAAGAGCCGGCGATTTTTTGATTATCCCCAAGATCCTGCAGAGCCAAGATGCTTTAGCCCAATGGTATCAGGATAACGGCTATGCTTTTGTAAATACTGACTATCATATAAAGGTTGATAACCTCAAGGCAGATGTAAGTTTTTTTATTGAGGAAGGACCACTTGTCACGATTAAAGAAATTAGAGTCCGGGGCAATCAAAATGTCCGTTATCCGATTATTTTACGCACCGCCCAAATTAAAATTGGCGAGAAATATTCTCGCAAAAAAATCACCACCGCCATCCAGCGACTTTATGGCACACGGCTTTTTGAACGCGTCTCATTTTCGATCTCAGTAATTGATACTTCGCATTTACCCTTCGCACACATTGACTCCAATCGCCAAAAATCTTTTAGTTTAGTTGATAGCATTACGCTTCGGTTTGATGTTTTAGAACAACCGGCACGAAGCATTGGTTTGGGCATCGGGCTTCAAGCTTCGCCTCTGCGATTAATTTTGTCAACTGAATGGGAACACTTAAACTTCTTATCTCGGGGACAAAATCTGTTTTTCTCATTTGGATACGCGCCAACTTTTACTAAAGATTGGCGAACAGAATTAAAAAGCATTTACCGAATTTTTTATATTCTCGCTTTACCGATTAATTTTTCATTTCAGCCTTCTTTTAAATATGAAAAGAGAAATATCAGTAATACTGATGTAGTTAATCTTATTGAAGAAACAAACTTAAACATTGAGACTGGTGTTTCTCGTTATTTCGGACCAAATTTAGAATGCGGAACCTATCTTCGCTATCTTCGAATTTGGATTAAACCGTTGTTGCCTGTGATAAACCAGAAAACAATAACAAATTCCCAAAATATTTATCTCCGATATGATACCCGCGATAATCTCTTTACGCCACAAAAAGGTGTCTTCTTTTCGACTAATCTACAATTAGCCGGAAGTGTCTTATCTGGCGATAATGATTTTTATAAGATACAATCCGAGTTGGTTTTGTTTAAATCCCTTTTGAATGATTATGTGATAGGTTTTAGAATAATGTCTGGTCTTGCTGTTCCTTATGGGCGCTCAAGTCAGATTCCTTTTTATGATGCCTTTACTCTTGGCGGCAACAATGGTCTTCGAGGTTTTGCCGAAAGAGCACTGGGACCAGATAGTATTGGCACAGAACATTATGGCTCTGGAATGATTAATGCTAATTGGGAACTACGTAGTCATTATCAAAAATTACTCGATTGGGTCGTATTTAGTGATTGGGGACGAGTAGACCATCAAGGAGATATTATACGTTTTGACTGGGATAAGTTCTTTTATAGTGTCGGCTTAGGAATTAGAATTAACACCAGAATCGGTCCCATAAGAATCGATTATGCCAAACGCTTAAAATCCGCACCAACTGGTGATTGGGGCAAAATCCATCTTGGGCTATTGAATATGTTTTAACTATTTTAACTATTAGATATGATGAACTCTAAATGCCAAGGAATTTTGAACGTTAAATCCGATATATCACTAAAAAGCATTTCAGACCTAACAACATGTTCAAGGTGATAAAAATCTCATTTATCAATCCATTAAGCATATAACCAGTATATTAAATGCTGAACTTATAACTTAAATGAAGAGAAAATTAATTATTGGGTTAATAGTTATCGCACTTTGCCTTATGGTTTTTCTCGGATTAATCGTCTTTAGACCCCAAATTAGTAATTATCTTACTACGCAATCACTAAATTTTCTTAGCCGAACCCTAAATCTTCAAATTTCAGCAAAAGAAATCAAAGGCAATATCTTCACTTCTATAGTCTTTTCTGATGTCAAAATAAAATTTAGTAGCGGCGATTCTCTCACTGCCCAATCTGTAAAATCAGAATATAATCTCTTCTCAATTCTATTTAAACATAGAAATCTGATTCGTAATCTATTAATTGTTAAGCCTAATGTCTATCTTGTATCCCATCTTAAAACAGTTGACACTCGTGTTACACCTTTCACTTTGCCTATAATTTTTTTAAATAAACTTGAAATTCAAAATGGTGCTGTTTTTCAAAACAGTAAAATAGTTTTAGATTCCTTCTCAATGTTGTCTTATTTACGATTGCATCCTAAGACCGCAAGCGCACTTGTCAATAAAGCAAATTTTTATTTACCCGCTATACCATTAAGGATACAAAATTTTAATGGTAATATTCATTTTCATAATAACACGCTTTCCCTCCAAAACATAAGAATCAACACACCATCTTCAATGATACAATTCAATGCTTTTGCGGATTTTCTTAATCGCTATTTAAGTTTCGATATTCAAGCAGGACATTACGATCTGAAAGAAATTATTAATCTTCCAGGTCTTTTTGATATTAACGGTCAGATTAGTTTGTATTTTGAAAAAGACAATTGGAATTTATTGAACATCAGAAGTAATTTGAATTATCGTGCCTTAAATCTTAAATTGCCTTATGTGAAAATTGCTGATGGCAAAGGAAAGATCGAATTCATTGATACAGTGGCTAATATTACTTGCATCACTCCAGATTCATTTTATCTCAATGCACTATGCACTTTTAATTTCCCCAATCGAAAAGAAGTTAATCGTCCCATATCATACCAAGGCAAATTGCTATTTAATAATTTTAACATTTCCATTAAATCGTCTAATAACAAACTCCTGCAAAATAATTTAGGCTTAATACCCCAACTCGACGGATTTATTGAATTTAATGGCATTGGCTTTGAGCAGATTGAGTTTAATCTATTATCTTCATCAAAAAAACCGGCAATTGAAAGTATCTCGGCAAAAGGAGCGATCAAAAAAGGAAAACTTGAGATTGAAAAATTAAGGATTAAAGACCGTACCAGCATTCTCAACTCAACCTTATACCAAGTTCAGACCAAACCCAATAATTTAATGACTAAAACTCAGTATTGGTTTTTGGAGTTCAAGGATTTTTCTTTATACCTTGTTTCCGAAGTACTCCATCAGATAGTAGGAAGCAATCTTTATTTTAAAGGATTTGTTAATGGCTCGTGCCATCTGGAATTATCTGATAAGCGAATAAAGGCTGACGGCGAGTTAAATGTACGCAAAGGGTTATTCTTATTAAGGAAAGATTATCTTTCTGAGATTGACTTTAAATTTGAAAAATTAAAATTAAAATTTAATCTTCCTGACCTACAAAATCTTCCGGAAGAGATTAATCTTTGTGTCGAAAGTATTTTCGGAATCGAAAACCAAATGTCCCAATTTAATTTTATTCTAAACAATAAAGATTTTCTCTTGACCGCCAGAAATTGGATCAATAACCGATTTGCTCCTATTGAATCTCTAACAATAAGTGGGACAATTCAGAATGCCCATCAGTTTAGTCTCAATATCTTAAATATTGATAATTTAATTGAGCATTTACAAATAACGACTCAAGGTTATTTCTTCACCAATACCAAAGAATTTCGTTTTGGTAAAAAAGGAAGTTCCTTTTATCTACAAGGTCTTACACTAAAAATTGGCTCTGGTAATATATCCTTAGATTTAACCACATATCCCAATCAAAAACCGCAAATAAATTTTCGTGCCCAGCAGATTGATTTGAAGGACATCGGAAATATTATTGGCAAAAAACCGCCAACCCAAGGCACAATTAATTTACAATTTATGTCAATTGCTTTTAGTGACAGTGATGGCTTTAATCAAATACCAAATAATTCAGGTTATTATATCGTGCTGTCAGGTAAAGACTTAAAAATACCTATAAGTTTATTCGCAAAGCAAGAAAACTTTAAACTCAAAACTCTAAACTCTAAATTCCATAATAATATTTCAGTAATTGAACTCAAATATCTGAAAGGCACAGCGACTTTTGACGATTTTGGCTTTCAACTGAAACAGTTAACTTTTGTTTATGCCCAAGATACTTCAACGATTACAGGAAAAATTAATTTTGCCTCTAACAATTCAAGTGATTATGGCATTGATTTAAATATTGTTTTTCGAGATCCCGGGGCTTGGATATTTTTCTTTCTCAAAACTGTCTTAAATGTCCAATACGCCAAAATTTATGGTCAAGGCAAAATAACCGGCACGTTTAATCATCCTGTTCTATCTGGAGAAGTTAAAGTCTTTGATGCAAGATTACTTATTAACTCAACCCAAACTTTATGCCACAAAGTAAATGCCAAATTGATTTTCCATAATCAAAAAGTCTTTCTTGATAATTTAAAGGGGTACACCAGTAATGGGATTATTCAAGCCCACGGTTTTACCGAATTATTTAACTTCACTCGATTAGAGACTTTGTCCTGTCAAATCGAATTTCAAGATATACCAATTAGGCCGCATAAAGATATTATGGGTATCGCTTCGGGCAAGGTCTTCATTGATTATAAACCAATGGCTAATCAAAGCTCTAATCCCTTATCTTTATCTGGTGCTGTAGTAATTAAAGAAGGTCTTTTAACAAATGAATTTGCTGAGCCAACCTCAATTAGTAGCAGTCAGCAACTTGATATTAATTTAAATTTAACTATCTCTGCTGAAAGAGGAATTTGGCTGCGAAATCGATTGTGCGATATCGAACTTTCCGCAAACTTAAATATTTTTTCCCAGACATCCATTAATGTTATAATACCAACTCAATTAACCCAACCGACACGAAGTGTAATCGTTTATTCCGGCCAGTTACGAGCAATTCAGGGTATTTTCTATTATCTTGACCATCCATTAAAGATAACCAAAGGAGTTATTAACTTTGATAATATTTCTGAACTCAACCCTTCACTTGATATTAACGCAGAAGTATTAACACGGCCAATTGAAATATCGTCTGGCTTAAAAGAACGGGTCAAAATTATACTTTCGCTAACCGGCCGTTTTAAGGAACCGATTTTTACCTTATCATCCGACCCCGCAGTGCTTACAGAAAATGATATTATCAGTTATCTTAATTTCAATGTCACTTGGCAAGAAATGACCTCACAAGAATTCAAAGATGCCTTCAGCACTGCCTTATCAGAAAAACTCTTTGGATATTTTGAACGCGAACTCACAAAAAGAATCCGCAATCTGACATTGTTAGACTATTTATCGATTGAAAGTGGTTTACTTTCTAAAACTGGCGCTAAAATTACGGTCGGTAAATATATTGGTTCGCGGCTATATTTTACTTACGAATACAACATTTCCGGGACTTCCAATGATATCTTTCGTTTAGAATATTATATTGCAAAATCACATCAAATAATCGGCGAACGAGATGTTAATAATCGTTATAATCTTAAATATCAATATAAAATCCGCTATTGAAAGTAATATGAGCAATCGCATATGATGTTTATAACCACTAACTATCTTAAATATCAGTACAAAATTCGCTATCGAAAAATATAAACCAATACAAGTAATAACATATGATGTTCACAATCACTAATAATCTTAAATATCAATATAAATCCGCCATTTAATAATATAAAACAACAAATATAAGCAATCGCATATGATTTTGATAATCACTTATAATTTCAAATATCAATATAAAATCCGCTCTAAAAATAATTATACAAGATAATGTTAAGAAATAAGTGTAGGTCGAGAATTTCAACCTATACTAAGATAATGAATAGGTAAGAAAAAATGTTCGCTCAAGTTGCTATCCCTAAAACAATTCTGGAAACTTTAACCTATGCAGTTCCAGAAAAACTTAACACGCAGGTCAAAGTCGGTTCGTTAGTCAAGGTGCCCTTAAGAAAAAAAATGGTTGTCGGCATCGTTATAGATTTACAAGAAAATCTCAATGATAAACACCAAAACTATGAAATTAAAGATATCGATGAAGTTATTCATCCCGATTTTTTAGATAATAATTTTGTATCCTTACTTTCTTGGATAAAAAGATATTATTTTGTTAATTGGGGCCAAATGCTAAATTTAGCTATCCCCCAAGAAATTTACTGTTTATCTTCTAAAAATAAGAATAGCATTGACTGTCTTCAGTCAAAAGCAACAGGTCGGCCAAAACCCATAACCTACGAAACAAGCCCAAAATTGTCTCAAAATAGCAATACATTACATCAGTTTGCTTGGGGACTAAGTAAAGTGAGTTATCAAATAAAAAATAATCGCTTCCGAGTATTCTTATTATTTAACCCTAATGGAGTTGACCTTACAGAACTTTATTTAAAAATGATTGAAGAAGCAGTTAGATTAAAAAAATCGGCTATTATTTTAGTTCCGGAAATCAATCTAACTGCTAAATTTATTGCTCTGTTTCAATCACGACTCTTTAGTAATTTCTTTTGTCTCCATTCGGGCTTAAAACGCTCCGAACGGAAGCATATTTGGTGGCAAATCCAATCAAGCGATTTTTCTGTGGTTTTAGGAACGCGCACCGCAATCTTTGCTCCAGTAAAAAACTTGGGTCTGCTCATTGTGGATAATGAGCAGGATGTAACTTATAAGGAACAAGAAAGACTCTTTCATTATAACGCTCGAGACATTGCTTTGGTCAGAGGTCAAAAAAGCGAAGCCGTAGTTATCTTGTCTAGCGCCACTCCGTCTTGTGAATCCTTTTATAATGCTGAGATTAAAAAATACGAACTAATTATGCCATATCGCAATTTAGAAAAAAGAAAAAAAGGCTTCAATAGCCGAACCTTACTGATTGATATGCGCCGAAGTCGAGATAAAGTTATCTCTTCCCAATTACGCAATGCAATTATTTCCAATTGTCGTCAGAATCGACTAGTGGTATTGTTCTTAAACCGATTAGGCTATGCTCGAATCTTAAGTTGTAATGAATGTGGTTATATTCCCTTATGTCCAAATTGTGGAATAAGTCTAACTTACCATCGTGAAAAGCAACTCTTGCTCTGTCATATTTGTCAATCCCGTCAGCCAATTTTTGATTTCTGTCCCCAATGCAAAGGAAGTGATTTTTTTCTCCACGGTTTTGGTAGCGAGAAGGTCGAGTCAGAAGTGAAGAAGTTTATTAATCCCAATAATGTACTACGCTATGATTCTGATGTTCAAACCCAATTAAAAGATGATATTAATCAAATAATTTGTGAGCGCAATATTAAAGTGTTTGTTACCACCAAATTAGGTATCCGAAATTTAGATTTCTCTAATATCGGATTGGTGGGCATAATTCTTGCTGATACCTCACTTTTTTTACCGGATTTCCGCGCCCAGGAGCGCACTTTTCAAGAATTGAGGCAGATTATTATCACCTCTTTACACAATCCAGAAACTAAAGTCATTATCCAAAGTTATCATCCAGACCATCCTGCACTTTGTTATGCAGTTCAGGCAGATTATAAAAAATTTTATAATTATGAAATCAAACTTCGACAAAAACTCAATTATCCACCATTCTCTCGGCTAGCTCTAATTAGTATCTCATCCAATCAAAAAGAAATTGTACTAAGAGTTACAGAAAATCTTACCAAGCGAATAGTTGAAATTAGTTCCCAACTTAATATGTTCTCAAATGGTGAAAATATTAAAAAGGCTTACAACCAAAAATTTCAATGCCAATCTGACTTAATCAAATTATTAGGACCAAGTTTATTATCTTTTACCAAAGGTCCATATCGCTTTACCTGCCAGATATTAATAAAACTAAAACCAAATTTATCTTTATCTAATTTAATTTCAAAAGAAGATATTAACTCCTATATTAATAAGGATATAAATAAGAAGGATGTAAAAATTGATATTAACATTGACCCTATTTAGAAAATCGCCCAAAAATTAAATCATCGCATAATCCCCTGAACCCAATGCGCAAAAGATACTATTTGATTAGTATCTTACCATTTCGAGCCCAAAAAGACTTTTGCTAGGTTTTCCACAGGATTAATAGAAAGTAAAGTAGTGTTAAATCTCAATTAGTAAGTTTTATTATAAAACTTTTCCAAAAGACTAAATCGCTTTGCTCAAGAATTCGGTTCTCACTTCCTTAAACAATAATCTATTTTATAATCTAATAAATTCATTTTAAGACTTACTACAAAACTCATAAAAAAATACTTTTCCCGATGGTTAAAAAATGTTTTATTAGATAGAGTTCAGTAAGTGCTTCGTTATTTGCTATTTAAGCATCTTACCGAAAATTTTTGTAATACCAACCGCAGTGGAGGGAATCATACCATCCATTTACAAGATTATTGAATTAACAATATGAGACTTAAGATGTTAGTTAAAATTTCTGTTCATTTTTTTGTATAAATATATGTATAATTTTTATTAGTCTGGCATATAAAAATAAGATACGGTGTTGAATAAAAGTTTCCTGTTGTGCCATCGTGAGTAAACTAAAAACCTCAGATATGTATATTTTTGGTCTTGGAATTTTTACTATGCCCTGTAATACGATATTCTCAAATCACTTTATTACGATTAATTTTACCTTAGTCATCTCGTCATTTACTTGCACGAAATAGATACCGTTCTTAATACCATCAAGCAAAATTTTTTCTGTCTTAGAACCTGTAATTTTTTCTTCTCTAATTACTTTTCCTGTCACATCATAAATTCGTATGCGATAAGTCCAAAGTCGGCAGGCACCAAACAAATCGCGGACCGTAAAATATCTCTTTGCCGGATTGGGATAAATTTTGGACAATGAATATTTTGCATCAAACGAAAAACGTTTATCTTCAGTTCCCAAGGGTCCGTTCAAAAAGGGTCGGTAATTGACTCTGCCTTTAGTCGAGTCGTCCTCAAAATCATAAATCTTTTGCGCAATCACATTTGTATCAACAGTGAACCAGTAATTATCTCTTGCATTTATCGTATCGGCAGTATTATTAAAAATAGTATATCCAATTGGATTTAGATTGTTAAGATTATTATAATTAAGCCTGACAGAACCTCCGCTAATTCTTATTGTTATCATAGTGTTATCAATTATTGAATTATTCGTAATGATTGCGAAACCCAAACCAGCATTGCAAATACCGCCACCATTATCAGCATTATTGTTAGTTATTGTATTATTAGTAAGTATTGCCTGGTCGCCATTGTAAATACCGCCGCCATAATTAGCATAGTTATCTGTGATTGTATTATTGGCGATTGTCGCCGAGTCGTAATTGCAGATACCGCCACCATTATAAGCACAGTTGTTAGATATGACATTATTTGTGATTCTCGCTGTGCCATTATCAGCACAAATTCCTCCGCCCTGATTGTCAGCGTAGTTATAAGTGAGGGTATTTCCGGTAATTGTCGCAATGCCGTCATTGTAGATACCTCCGCCATATTCATAAGCATTGTTATTAGTTATCGTATTATTAGTTATTGTCGCCGAGTCATAATTGCAGATACCGCCACCAAAACTCTCTGCGCTATTATTAGATATGGTATTATTAATGATTGTTGCTATGCCATCATTACAAATACCGCCACCGTCACTATAAGTATAGTTAACAATTATTGTATTTTGTGTAATTGTTGCAGTTCCTCAATTATAGATGCTTTCACCATAAGCATCAGCAATGTTATTAAAGATGAGATTATTTATTATTGTTGCTTTGCCAAAATTTCCAATACCGGCACCATCATTAGATGCATAGTTAACAGATATTACATTATTCATGACCATCGCGGTGCCAAAATTACAGACGCCGCCACCCCAAAGATCAGTATAGTTATTAGTTATTGTGCAATAGCCAATGTAAAGAGTGTCTTCGTTATAAATAGCACTGTAGTTGGCATATGAAATCTTGCAATATTTTAGAGTGCAGGCCGATGCTTCTGACTTAATCCAGAGTCGTTGCCACCTTTGAGTAGTATCCAAGCCAGTAAAAATAATTGAGTCTTGAGAGGTTCCAATCGCCTTAAGTGTGCCTTTTATCATTAGATATTTATTGATTGAAAATAGAATTTTAACTCCGGGTTGAATATCAAGTCGCACGCCAAGATTAACAATCACATTTCCTGTAATTACATACGGACTACCCTCTGGTGTCCAAATTGTATTTGTATTAATAGTTCCGCTCACATAAGTCGTGTCACCAATTAAGAAATTAATCAAGATCCCAAGTAATCCAATTACCCCGCGCTACTTTTTGGCATAATCTCTCCTTGCATTACGAAGCAGCTTTGTAAAAGTATAAAAATATTCAGGTAACTTTCAAGAGTTTTTTCTCAACACTCCACAGGAAGAAATTTATTATTTTCTTAAGCGACAAGAAATGGTTTTGACAAGCACCATTTCTTACCGATCGTACTTCTCTGCTTTGTCCAAAAAAGCACCTTCTCCGGTTATTCTGAAATTTATTTAGTGATTAAAATAACTCTTGTTGCTTTATTTGCATTTTTTTCTTGACTAAACTTAATTTTTTAGTATTATTTAACTATGTTTGGATTATTTATCGTATTGCATATTTTGGCGTGTATCTTGTTGATTATAATTGTGCTCTTTCAACAGCCGCAAAAGGGTGGAGTCACAAGTGTTTTTGGTGGCGGCGAATCGATTTTTGGTGGTGGCGGTGCCGCACCATTTATGACTAAACTTACTTCTGGCTTGGCAATATTATTTATGATTACATCCCTTTCTTTAGTCTTAATTTCATCTCGCCGGGTTCGCCCAGTCCAGACTCGACCAACGCCAGAAAGCACCACTCCATCACCTGAAACTCCTTTACCCGGCAACGAATAGTTTGAGGAGCAATTATGGAAAAAAATTCTAATGTCAATAACACCTTCGCCGTAGTGAAAATTCAGGGGGGACAATTTCTTGTTAAGTCCGGCGAAAAAATTACAGTTAATAGAATAAATGCAGAACCCGGCACTGTTATTAAATTTGATGAAGTACTCTTTTTAAGGACTAAAGATAATGCAATTGTGGGTAATCCCCAAGTTGAAGGTGCCGAAATTACGGCAAAAGTCATTAATCATATTAGAGCCCCGAAAGTTTATACTTTTAAGTTTATTCGTCGAGAGAACTATCGACGATTAAAAGGACATAAACAACCATTAACCGAATTAGAAGTGTTAGAAATAAACTATTCGCCCAAATAACTCATCAACACTAAAACTTGTCCTTACGTTTTGAATAAAATTTCATAACCTAATGTTCGGTTTAAGTTCAAAAAAATTTATCTTCCGAATTAAAATCTTGGCATTTGGTGTCAATATCTACTCTGCTTTTATTTCCATTTGTTCAGCCAATCTTTTAACTGACCCCAGTTTTGAGAACTGGATAAATCCTTTTCAACCCGGTGGTACTTGGCGCGTTGAAGATACGACCTATACCCAAATAACAAAAGAAAGCACTTTAGTTTTTGATGGCAATTACGCTTTGAAAATGACCAGAAAAGTTGCGGGCACAGGAAATAATCGGGGTATATTCCAAAGAGTAGCACTTCCTTCAGGTCGAAATTATTCTCTTGTTCGCTGTCGATTTTATGAGAATAGTGATAGTATTCGAGGAGGGATTACTGTTACTTGGCGCCGGGCTGATTCTTCCGCAATTAGTTCTTGGCGCACAATTTATACATTTAATGCTCCCAATTGGCAGGTCATTCAGTTAGATACATTTTCACCTAATGAGGCTCGTTGGGCCGATGTGATAATTCGCACCTATGGTATCAATTCCTCAACACCTGCCGGCGGTACTTTAGTTATTGATAGTGCAGTCTTTGTTACCGTGACTTCTATTGAAGAAGATAAAACTAAATTTAACAGGGATTTATTAGTGTCGCCTAATCCATTTTCCCAATATACAAAAATAAGTTTTAATACCGAGTCAAGAACAATAAGTAAGATTTATATCTTTGATATATTAGGTAATCTTGTAAAAATTATCAATAAGCAAGAGAATAGAGATTTTGTAATATGGTCTGGTCAAAATGAAAATGGCAAACCATTGCCTTCAGGCATCTATTTTATCTCCTTAGCGTCAAAAATTAAAAATTTACCAATAACAAAAGTTTTATTATTAAAATAGAAACAAGACTTTTATGCTAAATAAGATTAATAAAAATCCGCTGAATAATATTGATTGGATTTAGTCCTTTTTAAGATAATGCCATTTAATGAGAATTCGTTTCGAGAGATTAGATTTCAGCGGTGAGGAGTTGTTATGTTTGTAGTTATATTATCATTTTTAATTATGCAACCCCAAGGAGAAATAATTTGGTCAGCACAAGGCACTGGTGGTATTTATTGTGCAGTGCCGACTTATGATTATAACAATGATAGGCATCCAGATGTCGTTGCTGCGGCATATTATGGTGCATATCCTTCACCACCAATTAGACTCTTTCTACGCTCAGGTATAGACGGCGCAATTATTTGGACACGAGCCGATTGCCAGGGTGTTTGGGGTACCAGAGGCCTAAAGACAATTGACGATATTAGCGGTGATTCCATACCAGACATAATAATGGGAACCCCTGGCGGTGTCTATCCCGGAAGGACTGTCTTTGCGATAAATGGTGTAACTTCAGCCATAATCTGGAGTTATTCATATTATCCGAATGCTGGATGGGTATATAGTGTAAGTCCTTTTGTTGACATAAACAATGATAATTATCCAGAAGTATTGGCTGGAGTTGGTGGCACATCAAATGACCGTAGAGGTATTACTCAATGTTTTAATGGACATACTGGCGCCTCTATTTGGACTTTTCGGCCAAATGATGCGGTTATGTGTGTTACACTCCATATTGACTTAAATAATGATACTGTGCCTGAAGTGCTGGTCGCATCTGGTGGTAATGGTTTAGATAACCGAATTTATTGCTTAAATGGTAGAACTGGTTCGCAAATATGGTCTTATTTAACTGGGAATTCAGTCGAATTTGTTGCTTTAATCGGCGACGTCAATAATAATGGTACCCCAGATGTTGTTTGTGGTGGTTGGGCTTATACGGTTTATTGTGTTGACGGCGCAAACGGTACTCTAATCTGGCAGAATAATCTCGGGTCAGGTCGGGTGATCTACGAATTAAGAAAAATTCGCGATATAAACAACGACGGAATTAATGATGTCGTCGTCGGCTCTTGGTCAAATTTGGTAAGCGTGCTTTCTGGTCAAAATGGAACCGTGCTTTGGTCTCAAACTGTTGGTAGTGATTGCTGGAATATTGATACCTTGGCAGACATTACCGCAGACAACATACCAGAAGTTATTGCTGGTGCGGTAAATGGCAGAAATATCAAAGTAATGAATGGTGCAAGTGGCGAGGTTATTTGGCAATATACCTTTGTTGACCGAGTGTATGATGTTACTGCTGCACCTGATCTTAACGGCGATAATATCCCAGATGTTTTAGTTGGTCTTCAAGACCAAAACAGTCAACCTTATCAATTATACGCATTCAAAGGGCTTCCCAGTGGAGTTTATGTCAAAGAAAGTAGTACAAATGGCTTATCAAACTTGATTTCTATTGAGTATAAGGCGCATCAAGTAGTAGTAAAACTTTCAATTCCTATAGGTAAATCCTTTGCTACTAAATTGCATGATGTGAATGGTAGAGTGTTAGAATCAACTCCGTTAATAAAGTCAAACGGCAGCGCTTATTATCTTAATATCCGCCGGAATAAAAAGCCATCAGGAATATATTTTGTGCGTGTTGAAATTGAGAACGAAAAGCCTCAAATTGCAAAGATTCTGCTATTCTAAACTAAGTTAGTTGGTGTATTTGTTTTGAGTTCTGCGTTTTAAGATTTGAACTTATTCTTTTATGATTTAAGTTATTCAAGTTTGAATTTGAAGTTAAATATTCTCAATTTTAATAACCTTGAAACACAACTATTAGATTCTAATTATAAGTTGTAGAGATTGTCAATTTTAATAACCTTGAAACATTAACTATTAGATTTGAATTAGAAGTTGTAGAGTATAAATTTTAATAACCTTGAGATACAACTATCAGATTTGAATTTGAAGTTGTAGAGTATAAATTTTAATAACCTTGAGACATTAACTATTAGATTTGAATTTGAAGCTGTGGAGATTGTCAATTTTAATAACCTTGAGACACAACTATCAGATTTGAATTAGAAGTTTTATAGATTCTCAAATTTAATAACCTTAAGATGTAACAGTAAGTTTTACATTAGAAGTTTTATAAATTATCAATTTTAATAACTTGAGATGTAATAGTAAGTTTTGCATTGGAAGTTTTATAAATTGTCAATTTCAATAACTTGAGACATAACAGTAAGATTTGAATAGAAGTTTTTATAAATTATCAATTTTAATAACGTAAGATGTAACAGTAAGTTTTGCATTAGAAGTTTTATAAATTGTCAACTTCAATAATCCTTTGTGGTGTTAGGATATAATTAACTTTTACATCTTTTTCTCTTACTAAATAAGAAAAATCCGCAACAATCTGACATTCGTGAACAATTGTTATAACTTTGGCATTGGGTTTTAATAAATTTTTGATTTTTAGTTCCTCATATTCTCTATCACCATAACCTTTACCTTTGCCCAAACGATTACCTTTTAGATCGACCGCAACACTACCTTGAATAAATAAATCCGCTGGTGTTTTAGGTGATTGGCCATATCTTTTAAGTCCTTGAATTGTAATTGCCTTATCTGCGAGTTCTTTGCCTTTAATTTCTTTATAATCCGTTATATGAGGCAAGGCTACTAACAGCGTCTTACCACTTGCTAAAATTAATCTTCGGGCAGCAATTAAGACGGCATCAGGTGCCGTAAAAATACATTGCGCAGTCTCAAACTCAGGGATTTCTAACAATCGAGAACAAGCACTTTCCGCCCCAATAAAATTAGGAATTCTACCATAACAAGGTTTAGGAAAAGTAATAAGATTGTTCTTTTCCATATAATCCCAAATACGAAAACGAATTTCGTCCTTAGTCATAATCTACTATTTTACAAAAAATTGTTTGTAAATTATATCATAGAATCTCCTTTATTCAACCATTTCTAACAGCAAAGGTATTTAATATTTAATATGTCTAAGTCAATACTGTTCTTATGGTTAAAACAAGTATAAATGGATTAGTATTTAATCCACTCCGAATTCAATTTAGAACTCCAATTTTGATTTCAATATTTCAAGCCGGTATAATAAGTTGAGACCTATTATTCTGCAGATAGGTATCTGTTTTATTCCAAACACCTACAAAATCTTTCTTAAAAAAGTGGAGAGCGATAATTAAATCTTATGGAAAATTTGGAATACATTTTGTTATAGGAGATATAATCAGATGTCCCTGTTCGTCATCTCCATCATCCTACTCGCAATCCAAACATAACCTGTAAATAAAATAATACCTCAAAATGTAAATAAATAATACCGAAAATTGCAATTTCTCCAAAAATCCCTGACATTTTACACACATTGATAATAAAATTTGTCAATTAAAAATAATCAAAGTTTATGAAAAATTAGGATTTACGGCAATTTGAAGATATAATCAAATTTTGTCTGCTGATACCAATCAAACAAGCCACCAGCCTGTTTGACCGAGAAGGCAAAAGATTAGGAGACCTATTCTACCATCCCTTTGATAATCCAGAGGTTAAATCATTAGGTCATTTAAAAGACAATCTAAATA
>JAOABV010000020.1:0-7475 GCA_026418155.1 candidate division WOR-3 bacterium
ATTAAGCGGTCTAATAACTGAGAGATAAGGTCTTTTAATAGATACGGAAATCAACGGAATTAAAGTCTTGCTACACCGTCCCCTGCATTATACCCTCTGTTTACCAATTTTTTGTTATTAGTTCTTGGTTATTATATGGTTAGAGAAAAATTCTGCTTGATTTAGGGGAAACTTTTAAGTATACATTTTGTAAACCTACAAATGAACCTAATGCACATATACAGAATAGAACCTGTTGGAAAACTTAAATGAATACGGATAAAATCACCCAAGAAATTACTTTATATAGAGAAATCGGTAAACTTCTAAAGGATATTAGGAAGAGAGCGCGTTTAACGCAAAAAGATGTCGGCATAAGATTGGGGTTTTCACAAAAAAGCGGTAGGGTATATGTTTCAAGATTGGAACGAGGATTAATTGAAAATCCTTCTTTATGGTTAATTTTAGAGTTTCTTAATATTTGTGAAAAACCATGGCCAGCATTTTTTGAAAAGTTAGCCAGTATCTATTTTATGAAAAAACACGATAAGATTATGGCACAAATACCGAGCACTAAGTATTATAAGAAGATTGACCGGGATGTTGCTAAGTTTACTCATAGCATTGAAACAAAATTTTCTGAAAAGCAGAAGATTAAACCGCTAACTCAAGATAAGAAAGAGCAGATGACAGTCCAATTCGCTAAACATCGGGTCAATATTGAACCAATTGAGCAGGAGATTACTAAATTGCTGGGTGAAACTCAAGTGCCCATAATCTTAAATCAATTTTATAAAGCATTTGCTCGGGAATATTATAGTCTACTGAGAAAAACTTCAGTGTCGTCGGTAAGTTCAGTGACTAATCAGAGATTAAATCAGATTCAAGATAAGTGGATTAAGAAAGGATTGCAACCAGAGTTTTTAGAAAAGGTAAAAGAGATTGTGGTAAGGTATATTTCCGCACAGCATAATCCAGATATTTAATATTTGCAAAATTCTCTTTTCTTAATTTCCTTTTGAAATTCAGCGTTGTCTTTAGCAATAGTTAAAAATAGAAATTCAGATGGATTATGGAAATAGTCCGCGATATTTATAAACTTCTGCAATGCGTTCAATCGCAACAATGTAGGCCGCAGTTCGTAATGAGACCTTTGACTCTTTGGCTTTATTCCAGACTTTATCAAATACTGAGACCATTCTCTTTTCCATAGACCTATTAACTTCTTCGGCTTCCCAATATAGACCGCTTAATGCTTGCACCCATTCAAGATGACTAACCACAACACCACCGGCATTGGCTAAAATATCCGGAATCACATAGACACCTTTTTGCTCTAAGACCGTATCGGCTTCAGGTGTCGTCGGTCCGTTGGCTCCTTCACTAATAACCTTTGCCTTGATATTATTAACATTATCTTGATGAATCTGATTTTCTAATGCTGCAGGCACTAAAACATCAACATCTAAAGACAGAATATCGTTTTTATCACACGGTTTTAATTTCCGATAATCGGCTAAACATTTCTGTTTTTCGGTGCATTCGTTCATAATTTCTTTGATTGGCAGTCCGTTCCAATCAATAAAACCACAAGTGGCATCAGAGATTGCTACAATTTTAGCGCCCATCTCTTCTAAAAATAAAGCGGCATGACTACCAACATTGCCAAAGCCCTGAATTGCAACTGTGACATCTTTTAGAGTCTTACCCAGTTTTTTGAATAGTTCTCGGGTGCAGATGGCAACACCTCGACCAGTTGCTTCTTTTCTACCTTTAGAACCACCTAATACTTCTGGTTTACCCGTGACAATTGCCGGTTCGGCATGGCCAATAAACATACTATAAGTATCCATCATCCAAGCCATAGTTTTGGCCGTAGTATAAACATCAGGTGCTGGAATATCTTTTTGTGGTCCTAAAATCGGCATAATTTCCGTGGTGTAGCGCCGGGTAATCTTTTCTAATTCTCTTTCAGATAATTTAGTTGGGTCACAAATCACACCACCTTTAGCCCCGCCGTACGGTAAATCTAATAAGGCACATTTCCAAGTCATCAAAGCGGCTAAACCGACTACTTCATCTTCATTTACTTCAGGATGATATCTAACTCCGCCTTTTGTGGGACCGAGCGCATTATTATATTGACAGCGATAGCCAGTAAAACAGACAACTTCTTTATTGTCCATTTCCACAGGAAAAGTAACTTTTAGAGTCCGCATTGGGCATTTTAATATTCTTAAGATATACTCTGGAACTTTAGTGTGTTCTGAGGCTTTGGCTACTTGTTGTCTTACAACATCGGCTAAGGAAAAGTTCATAGTTTCCTCCAGATGAAAAAAATTTCGCTACAAAATCTTCTCGGTATAATAATTAAGCCACAGAGGCACTGTGGCCACAAAGAAAATCGTTGTGCCTCTGTGGCATATTTTTTTCAAAAGTTATCTTATGAGTTCAGGATTTTTTCGGCTTCTTCTTTATCCGCATCCATCACATAAGTAATGCCGGAAATTTCTGCGGCTTCTTTAGTTAAGGCTGCAATATCATCACGGGTGATATATTGTAATGCGAACTTACGAGCACCGCACATTAGTTGTCTTAATCCTTGTGCCAATCTCTGATAATAGGTATAAAGTCCAATTGCACCTGGTGGAATTTCGTCAAATTGGTCACCGTATTCTTTTCTTAATTCTGGAGCCGTAACAAAGATCTCATCAATAGTTTGCCCGAATCTTTCAATGTAGACTGGAATGTCACCGTCTTTAATGCGTTTACCAATAGTTTTACCAACCATGGCTGCGGCAAGCGGACCTCGTGCCATACCAATCATATGGAAGTAAGGTGCACCCAGGGCTAATCCTTTGAAAATCTGGTCTTCAAATGTAAAACCACCCGCAATCGCAATTGTTGGCAGATATTCGCCTTTTTTGGCTAAAATATCACAGTAGCGATATAACAAGGAGTGTAATTCAACTGTGGGCACACCCCATTCATTCATCATCCGCCAGGGACTCATTCCTGTGCCGCCACCGGCACCGTCAACGGTTAACATATCAATCTTGGCTTTAGAAGAAAATTTTACGGCTCGGGCTAAATCGGCTGGTCGATAAGCACCGGTCTTTAAGAAGACATATTTGGCACCGGCTTTACGCAATTCTTCAACTCGTTTCATAAAACTTTCTTCGGTAACCATACCAACTCGCGAATGGCGTTCGAATTCATGGAACACACCGCGCTCAAATGCTTTAATAACTTCTGGGTCTTCAGGGTCAGGCAAAACCACATAACCGCGTTGTTTTAGTAATTGTGCTTTTTTCAAGTCTTTGATTTTAACTTCGCCGCCAATATCTTTTGCACCTTGACCCCATTTTAATTCAACCACTTGAACACCTAATTTTTCGATTGCGTATTCTTGGACACCTAAACGGGTATCTTCAACATTGGCTTGCAAGACGACTGCGCCGTAGCCATTTCTCTGCCAGTCCATAAAGAGTCTAACTCTTCTTTCTAATTCCGGTGAGTGAACAATTCTTCCGTTTTTAATTTCTGACCTAACATCCATACCGCAGACATTTTCCCCAATCGTAACAATGGTTCCGGTAATTGCCGCACCGACCGCTAATCCTTCCCAATTATTTTGCGCAATTTGCGTTGAACCCAGTCCGGGAATAACAAAAGGCAATTTGACTTTAATGCCTTTGTCATGTCCAATTCGTTGTTCTAAATTGACATTAGGGAAGATTGCTTTATCTGAATCCGCTTCAATCCCATGAGCACCGACTGCGGTTCCTTGAATTGTAAAATGCGAATAGTCAACCGGATAATTTTTTTCAGATGCGGTTGTGATAATACCGAAAGGTTGGGGATAGATTACCTCAGCGCCTCGATAAGCCGATTTTCCAATTTCGCACATTCCAATACAACCATCAACACAAGTAACACACATTCCACTAATATGAGTTCTTGAATCTTCGGTTCGGTTTTTAGTTAATGTTGCTGCTGATGCATTTAATCTGGTAAATGTTGGCATTTGTTATTTCCTCCTAAATAATCTTTATTATCTTTATATTTATTGAATTTGGACCTGAATCACACAAATGAACTAAATCCACGAATGAACCATTATAAGATAGATGCATTCGTGACATTAATAAAATTTGTGTGATGCAAGGTGCTCTTTTCATTTCTTTATATTGTCTCTTTTTTCTTGTTCACACCAAGCACATGGGTCCATATAACATTTCATATCTTCCCAGGCTTCAAGACAAGGTGGATTTTCTGAAACACAAGCATTACAAATCGGTTCTTTTTCATCTGGTCCTTGACAACGCGCTTGACAGGCTGGGCAGATATAGATACAACCACCGCAAAGTCGACAGACTTCAGATTTTTTATCAAATGGCGTCGTAATTTTCCGTTTATAGCCTCTTTGGACAAAACTAATTGCCCTGCCATCCATCTGTTCGGCACACATTCGCACGCATAAACCACAATAGATACAATCATCATATCTAATATTTCTAAACCGACATTGAGTTACCTCCCATTTAGAGGCTAAATCCTGAATGATTTTCGATTGCGGGCAGGTTGCTAAATACATTTCCAGTAACAATCTGCGCGTTTGCATTACACGTTTGGAATGCGTGCGAACAATTAAATTATCTTCCACGGGATAAGTGCAAGATGAGACTAATTTCGTGTTATTAGGATTATTAGCATAAGCAATCTCAACCACACAGAGTCGACAAGCACCATAAGGATTGAGTCCTTCATTATAGCAAAGCGTGGGAATTTCTAAGCCTAAAAACTTTGCTGCTTCTAATAAAGTTGTTCCTTTATCAAATTCAAAATCAATTCCATTAATTCTAATTTTGGGCATTAATTCTCCTATTCTATGATTATTGCCTTAAAGGGGCAAGTATCTTTGCAGATTCCACATTTAATACATAATTCCTGATTAATCGTGTGGACTTTTTTCCGTTCGCCTGAAATCGCATTTTGCGGACAAACTTTGATACATTTCATACAGCCCGTGCATTTATCCGGTAATATCAGATATTTTATGAGCGTTTTACATACACCAGCCGGACACTTTTTATCTTTAATGTGTGCCAGATATTCGTCTTCAAAATAGCGAAGAGTTGAAAGCACGGGATTAGCCGCCGTCTGACCTAAGCCACACATTGACGCATCTTTTACCATTTGAGCAACTTCTTTTAAGAATTCAATATCACCTTCTTGACCTTTACCTTCAGTTATATCCGAAACAATCTCATACATTCGTTGCGTGCCTTCCCGACACGAAAAACATTTTCCACAGGATTCATCTCGTAAAAAGTTTAAGAAGTATTTGGCAACATCGACCATACAGGTATTCTCATCCATTACAATCATTCCACCTGAGCCCATCATTGAGCCTGCGGCAGTTAAACCTTCATAATCAATTTGTAAGTCTAACAGTTCTTTAGGCATACAACCACCAGAAGGACCGCCGGTTTGCACGGCTTTGAATTGTTTATTTTCAGGAATACCGCCACCAATATCAAAGATAATTTCTCTTAGCGTAATACCCATAGGCACTTCAACTAAACCAGTATTTCTTACTTTGCCCACTAAAGAAAAGATTTTTGTGCCTTTACTTTTTTCGGTGCCAATTGCAGAAAATTTTTCTGCGCCTTGATTAATTATGGTTGGAATTGTTCCCCAAGTTTCAACATTATTGATATTAGTCGGCTTTCCCCAAAGACCTTTTTCTGCCGGATATGGCGGTCTCTGTCTGGGTTCGCCAATTCTGCCTTCAATGGAAGCAATCAAAGCGGTCTCTTCACCACAGACAAACGCACCAGCACCCCGAGCAATCGTAATATCAAAATTAAAACCTGAACCCAAAATATTCTCGCCTAACAGACCAGATTTTTTTGCCTGGTCCAAAGCAATTTTGAGGTTTTCAATTGCTAACGGATATTCTGTCCGAACATAGACAATACCTTGTTTAGCACCAATCGCATAACCACCAATAATCATACCTTCAATCACACAGTGCGGATTACCTTCTAATAAACTTCGGTCCATATAAGCCCCTGGGTCGCCTTCGTCTGCATTACAGATAATATATTTTTCGTCACCTTTTTGTTTTCGGCAGAATTCCCATTTAAGGCCAGTGGGAAAACCAGCACCACCACGGCCTCTTAAACCCGATTTTTTTACTTCGGCGATAATATCTTCCGGGCTCATCGTCAGGGCTTTTGCCAAGGCTCGATAACCACCTATCGCAAAATAGTCATTTATATCAGTTGGGTCAACAAAGACATTGTTACCGGAAATTAAACGATACTGCTTTTTATAAAATGGAATCTCATCGTAATAAGTAAACTTCTGCTTCGTCAAAGGGTCTTCGTATCGAAGTCGGTCAATAATTTCATTATTAAGAACAGTTTTTTCAATAACTGCCTCAACATCTTCTGGAGTCAATTTCTGGTAGAAAATTGGCTTATTACCGTTAGCACCACCGGGAAAGATTATCACATTGGGCTCGGCTTCACAGAAGCCGTGACAACCACTACTTCGAAGATTTAGTTTGTCCTTAAGATTTTTTCTTTTAATTAACTTTTCAAAAGTCTTAAAGACTTTTTCTGAACCGCGCGCTCGACCACAAGTTCCTGAACTGACAACAATTGTTGGCAGTTCGAGATGTTGTTTTTCTTTGGCTTTTTGGATAAATTTTTCTAAATCTTTTGCTGAATTAAGTTTTTTCATGTGTCACCTTTTTGATTTAGTTTGATATTGTTGTATCAATTTCGGTACTCGATTTGTGTTCATCTGACCATAATAGTCTTTATCAATTACTACCACGGGTCCGATGGCACAACAACCAAGACAGTTAACACTTTCTAAACTGAATTGGCGGTCAGGCGTAGTTTCGCCGGCTTTGATATTGAGCCGTCGCTCAAACTCTTCTAAAATCCTTGGCGCGCCACGAACATGACAAGCAGTTCCCATACAAACAGTGCAAGTGTGTTTGCCCCGTGGCACTAAACTAAAGGCTCGGAAGAAAGTCGCCACACTATAGACTTCAGATAAGGGAATATTTAATCTCTTAGCTACCTCGCATAAAGCCGATTCAGGAAGATAATGAAACATATCTTGAATATCTTGCAGAATTGCAATTAATGCACTTCGTTTATTACCATAACCATCGATGATTTCGTTAACTTTTTCTAAATCAATTGATTCAATGTCTGTTGTTGATATTTGAGTCTTCAACTACACCTCCTATAAAACAAAAGTTAGATGATTGTTCGGAAAATGTATTAAAAAAACATTTGCCATCATAAAGATATTTATTATAACTAAATAATAAATATTCGTCAACTCTTTAGTTGTGATTTTAAGAATAATTTAAGTTTTACAGAAGTTTCTATTTATTATGCCCAATCAATTTATTTCAAAAAGCAGAAGTTTTTTATTATTGCTCAAATTCAATTACATTACAAGTTAAA